>NZ_JBLUXC010000038.1:0-43428 GCF_048276795.1 Aeromonas sp. PS2Canimalfood6 | reverse complement strand
GGAGTGGGCAATGGTGTATTTATCCAAAAACGGCAAAAAGAGTAGGCAGAGAAAATCCAAGCAAAACAACACGTTAGACGGTATTATTAATTCGCTTGCCGCTTAAGGTTCTGTACATGAGCCCTGCCTGCCACCGAACTCTGCTCTGTCCGGATCCCGAAGACAACAAAGCCGGCACGTGGCCGGCTCTGTTGACGTGGGGAAGAGACTCACGCCGCTTCCGACTTCTCGCGGATCAGCTTGTCCACGACCCCCGGATCCGCCAGGGTGGAGATATCCCCCAGGCTGTCGGTTTCGCCGGTGGCGATCTTGCGCAAGATACGCCGCATGATCTTGCCGGATCGGGTCTTGGGCAGCCCTTCGGCCCAGTGGATCACGTCCGGGGTCGCGATGGCGCCAATCTCCTTGCGCACCCACTCCTTCACTTCCTTGTGCAGCTCGCGGCTCGGCTCTTCCCCGGCGATCAGGGTGACATAGGCGTAGATGCCCTGTCCCTTGATCTCGTGGGGAACACCCACCACCGCCGCTTCGGCGATTTTCGGATGGGCCACCAGAGCGGACTCGATTTCGGCGGTACCCATGCGGTGGCCGGAGACGTTGAGTACATCATCCACCCGGCCGGTGATCCAGTAGTAGCCGTCCTCGTCGCGACGGGCACCGTCGCCGGTGAAGTAGCGACCCGGGAAGGTGGAGAAGTAGGTCTGCTCGAAGCGCTCGTGATCGCCGAACACGGTACGCATCTGGCCGGGCCAGGAGTCGGTGATCACCAGGTTGCCCTCGGTGGCGCCTTCCAGCGGCTCACCCAGGTTGTCCACCAGAGCAGGCTGTACTCCGAAGAAGGGACGAGTGGCCGAGCCGGGCTTGAGCGCGGTGACGCCGGGCAGCGGAGTGATGAGGATGCCGCCGGTCTCGGTCTGCCACCAGGTGTCGACGATGGGGCAGCGCTCGTCGCCGATGGTGCGGTAGTACCACTCCCAGGCTTCCGGGTTGATGGGTTCACCCACCGACCCCATGATGCGCAAGCTGGTGCGGGAAGTGCCTTCGACAGCCTCCTTGCCCTTGGCCATCAGTGCGCGAATGGCGGTGGGGGCGGTATAGAGGATGGTGACCTGGTGTTTGTCCACCACCTGGCTCATGCGGTTGGTAGCCGGGTAGTTGGGCACCCCTTCGAACATGACGGTGGTGGCGCCGTTGGCCAGCGGCCCGTAGACCAGATAGGAGTGACCGGTGACCCAGCCCACGTCGGCGGTACACCAGTAGATGTCCTCTTCGTGGTAGTCGAACACGTATTTGAAGGTGAGGGCGGCATAGACCAGATAGCCGCCCGTGGTGTGCAGCACACCCTTGGGTTTGCCGGTGGAGCCGGAGGTGTAGAGCACGAACAGGGGATCTTCGGCGCCCATGGCTTCGGGCGGACAATCCGGGCTGGCGGCGTTGACCGCATCATGCCACCAGATGTCTCTGTGCTCGTGCCAGGCCACGTTGCCACCGGTGCGCTTGAGGACGATCACCTTGCTGACCTTGGTATCCGGGTGGGTAAGGGCCTCATCCACGTTCTTCTTGAGGGGGATGGGGCGACCGCCTCGCAACCCCTCATCGGCGGTGATGACGACGGAGGCGCCGGAGTCGATGATGCGGCCCGAGAGCGCCTCCGGCGAGAAGCCGCCGAAGACGATGCTGTGCACGGCCCCGATGCGGGTACAGGCCAGCATGGCGATGGCCGCCTCCGGCACCATGGGCATATAAAGGCAGACCATGTGGCCACGCTTGACCCCCTGGGCTTTGAGCACGTTGGCAAACTTGCACACTTCGGCGTGCAGTTCGCGATAGGTGATCTTGCGATCTTCAGCTGGGTTGTCCCCTTCCCAGATGATGGCGACCTTGTCGCCGCGCTCGCTCAGATGACGATCCAGGCAGTTGGCCGAGACGTTGAGCAGACCATCCTCATACCACTTGATGGAGACGTGGCCCGGATCGTAGGAGGTGTTCTTGACGCGGGTGTAGGGGGTCATCCAGTCAAGGATCTTGCCCTGCTCCCCCCAGAAGGCGTCCGGATCCTGCACCGACGCTTGATACATGGCTTCATAACCTTCCTTGTCCAGCAGGGCGCCGTTGCCGATGTGGGCCTTGACCGGGTAGACCTTGCTCTCGCTCATCTCTCACTCCTGTGAATACATTTTCTTAATGATTGAGTAACAACTTATACCTTTGGTTCCCGAGGGCAATTAGACTTTTGGATAGCGACGAAGTTAGCAGGTGAGAGGACACGTTGAGGGCAAAGAAGGGAGCCATGGGCTCCCTTCTTTGCTTTCGTGGTGGCGCGGCCAAGGCTCAATGGCGGAGGGGGAGCAGGGGAGGCAGGCTGGGTTCTGGCAGGGGATGGCTGAACAGGTAGCCCTGTCCCTCTTCGCAACGCAGGGATTGCAGGAACTGGCGCTGGGGCTGGGTTTCTATCCCTTCCGCCGTAACGGCCATGCCGAGGGAGGTGGCCAGCTGGACTATGGTACGGCACAGCTCGCGGCTGTGCTTGTCGTCGGGCAACGCCTGGACGAAGGCCCTGTCTATCTTGATGCGATCGATGGGCAGGCTCCTGAGCAGGCTCAGGGAAGAGAAACCGGTGCCGAAGTCGTCGATGGCGATCTGTACCCCCAGCGCCTTGAGGCGGGTGAAGAGCCGCAGACTGTGATCCACGCTCTGGATGATGCTCTCGGTCACCTCGATCTCCAGCCGCTCGGCAGGAAAACAGGTCTCGGCCAGAATGGCTGTCACCCGCTCCACGTAGTCGTGGGAGCGCATCTCCCTGACCGACACATTGACCGAGAGCCTGGGCACGGCGAGCTCTTCGGCCAGCCACTGCTGCCCTTGCCGGCAGGCGGTGCGCATCACCCATTCGCCCAGCGGTTCGATGAGACCGCACTCCTCTGCCACCGGAATGAAACGGTCCGGGGATATCATGCCAAGGCTGGGATGCTGCCAGCGGATCAGGGCCTCCAGGCCGCTGAGATGACCATCCGCCAGATCCGTCATGGGTTGGTAGAGCAGGCGGAACTGTTGCTGCTCAATGGCCTTGAGCAGTCCCTGCTCCAGCAGCATCCGCTCCCCGGTCTGTGCCGTGATGTCGGGGGAGTGGAACAGATAGCCGTTGCGGCCACGGCGCTTGGCTTCATGCATGGCGTTGTCCGCCGCGCTGATGAGGCTGTCCGGGGTCTGGCCATGCTCCGGATAGAGGGAGACGCCGATGCTGGCGGAGAGCCTCACCCGCTCCTGGCCGATGTCGGCGGGATCGTGCAGCCTGCGTTGCAACCCCTCGATGAGACCCAGCAGATCCTGGGTCTCCCTGATGGCGGGCAGCAACACCAGAAATTCGTCTGCCCCCAGCCGGATGGCGATGTCTCCGGGGCGCAGACAGTGGCGAATGCGGTCTGCCGACAGCTTGAGCAGCAGATCGCCGGCACTGTGCCCCAGGTTGTCGTTGATGAGCTTGAAGCCGTCGAGATCGATGAACAGCAGCGCCAGGACGTGGTGGTTCACCCTGGCCGTCTCTATCTCCAGGGTGAGGCGCTCTTGCAGCAGATGGCGATTGCCGAGATCGGTGAGGGGATCGTAATAGGAGAGGTGCTGCAAGCGGGCTTCGGCCTGATAGAGACGCAGTGCATGGCGGTGGGTCATCTCCTGCAGGCCGGGTGACGCGGGTGCGTCGAGGTGGGGGCCTGTCTGCGCGGATTCCCTCATCACGAGGAAGATGCCGCTGAAGGTGCCCTCCTCATCCAGCACGGAGCTGACGCTCACTTGCCAGCGTGCCGGGGAGGCCGCGCGGGAGAGACCGACCATTTCCACCTCAAATGTGCATCGGGGGGGACCTTGCCGCAGTTGCTGAAACAGCGGGAGCAGCTGGGGAGTCTGGGCAGGGACAATGTCGAACAGCGTCTTGCCCGGGTGCTCTGCCCGCGCGAGGCCGGTCAGTTCGGCAAAGCGTCCGTTGACGTCGCGACACCTGAATTCGTGATCGAAGACCCCAATCCCGACGGGCGCCTGGGCGAACAGCTGTTGCAACTCGTGGGGAGAGAGCGGGCCTGACAAATGCCGTGTCGGAACCGATTCGGGTAGCACTTTTTCCATGGAGGCTCCTGAATTGATTGCTTTGTCATTTGGACGACTGTGTCAGTATGGCAGGAAGTGTCAGGAGAGAAAGAAAGTGTGAGAAGGGTGTGAAATCAACGAGATGTCAGCCTTTCTGGCGGCCAAACGCCTGGATCCCGCGAACAAATACCAGCCAGCCCACCAGATGAAACGGCAACGCCATGGCGTAGAGCACCAGCCAGTGGCTCTCGGTGCCGCTGCTGTTGATGAAATCTGTCCAGGCGGCGAGCAGGGCCAGCATGCCCGCTATCTGGAAGCGGCGACGCAGCACCACTTCCACCCCGAGATTGGCGAGGTAGAGGGTCAGCAGGATGCCGGCAAAGCCGGTGAGCTGGGCGGTGCCGTAGAGCGCGCGGTCCGGGTTGAACAGCAGCGTCACGAGGGGAGTGAGACCCTGATCCAGCGGGATCAGGGCCAGCAGCCAGCATGCGATAAGAAGCAGGGCTGTCTTCATGCCGGGCTCAGTCGGCGGACGGTGCCGGTTTGACCAGGGAGAGGTAGTTGGCGTCCATCTTGAGGAACACCCCCAGCAGGCGGGCACTGGCACCGTAGAAGCCAAACTTGTCGGCGGCCCGGCAGGCCTGCTCGAAGCGCTCGAACCAGCCCAGCAGGTGGCCGTGCAGCAGGGACTCCTGCTCGCCAAGCCACGCCTCGCGCTGGTCGGCGGTGGTCGACTCGGCGGCGCGGATGATGAGGCTGCCCATCAGGTCCAGCTCGATGGCCAGATGATCGGCAGGCTCATTGTATTTGTCGCTGACATTGATGCCGAGGCGATCGAGGCGTGCCTGCATCTCGGTCATGGGTGCCTGCATCAGCTGCTTGTCTTCGCCCCGGTAGAGGGATTCGTAGGGCAGGGCACCCTGCCCGGGAGCGCTCAGGAACAGGCCGGCGAAGTCGGCGGCCAGGGCCGTCTGGCGCTCGGGGCGCACCAGCAGGCGGGCGATGGCGTCGTTGAGCTCGGCCACGGCTTCGCGCATGGGATCGAGAGTAGAGAGGCTCTTCAAGAAGCTGCGCACGTCATAGGTGTCGTATTCAGCGATCTGTGCATCACTGAGTTCGGCAGCAAACAGGGTGGAAAACCACCAGTAAAGCTCGGCCCGGCGTTCGCTGGTCGCCATGAATTCCTGCATTTTTCCTCCGTGGATGACAATCGGGAGCCTTGATGGCCCCCGATTCTAACGACTTTAAAAATAAAGGAAACTCATGGGGCCTTTTGGCCGGATAGCGCCAGGAGAGGGGGGCGCTATCGCGGGATCGCCGTGGGCGACGAGGAGGCCGACCTACTCCTCGACGCGATAGAGCACCTGCTTGCAACGGGGGCAGATGTGCTGGCGGCGGTAATCCATCTGGTGCACCAGGCCGACCTCCCGCTGCTGATGATGACCGCAATGGATGCAGAAAATGAGATCCCCGTCGGCGGCGCCGGGATGGGCCGCCAGGTACTGCTCCCGGGTGGGAAGTGTCTCCCAGTTGGCGGTGCAGGCACCCTTGCGGCTGCCGGTGTAGTAGACCCAGTAGAAGAGAGCGAAGACCGCGACAATCACGAACAGCATCAGATGATCCATCATGGCGTTTCCCCTTGTGTTCCGGGATGGCAGGGAGCGACACCCGCTCGTGCAGATGTCCCATGGCCTAAAGATGTTATCTGTTAGTAAATGCTATATCCATGATCTGGCTCTGGTTTTCATCGCCTTGCCCGGGAAGCGGGGACGATGGCTGGAGCCGGATTGCTGGTGTGGGGAGGCCGGGGGGATGAGCGAAGCCAGGGGGCGGGATTCGAAATTTGCGACGTATTTTACATTTTATAAACAATTTTTTGGGTGGTTGGACTGTCTCTTTGATCCAGCTCACGTTACAATGCGCGGGCCCACTTCACCTATCGCGCAAACGATTTTCAGGAGATAAACGGATGTTGAAACGTGACATGACCATCGCCGGCTATGATCCAGAGCTGTGGCAGGCCATCACAGACGAGACCCGTCGTCAGGAAGAGCACATCGAGCTGATTGCGTCCGAGAACTACACCAGCCCCCGCGTCATGGAAGCCCAGGGCTCCCAGTTGACCAACAAGTACGCCGAAGGCTACCCGGCCAAGCGTTACTACGGCGGTTGCGAGTATGTGGATGTGGTTGAAACCCTGGCCATCGAGCGCGCCAAAGAGCTGTTCGGTGCCACCTACGCCAACGTGCAGCCGCACTCCGGCTCCCAGGCCAACAGCGCCGTCTACATGGCCCTGCTGCAACCAGGCGACACCGTGCTCGGCATGAACCTGGCCCACGGCGGTCACCTGACCCACGGCTCCCCCGTCAACTTCTCCGGCAAGCTGTACAACATCATCCCCTACGGCATCGACGAGTCCGGCAAGATCGACTACGACGAGATGGAGCGCCTGGCCGTTGAGCACAAGCCGAAGATGATGATCGGCGGCTTCTCCGCCTACTCCGGCATCGTCGACTGGGCCCGCATGCGCGAAATCGCCGACAAGATCGGTGCTTACCTGTTCGTGGACATGGCCCACGTAGCCGGTCTGATTGCCGCCGGCGTCTACCCGAACCCGGTGCCCCACGCTCACGTGGTCACCTCCACCACCCACAAGACCCTGGCCGGTCCGCGCGGTGGTCTGATCCTCTCCGCCGCCGACGACGAAGATCTGTACAAGAAACTGAACTCCGCCGTCTTCCCGGGTGGTCAGGGCGGCCCGCTGATGCACGTCATCGCCGGCAAGGCCGTGGCCTTCAAGGAAGCGCTGGAGCCCGAGTTCAAGACCTACCAGGCCCAGGTCGTCAAGAACGCCAAGGCCATGGCGGCGACCTTTATCGAGCGCGGCTACAAGATCGTCTCCGGCGGTACCGACAACCATCTGATGCTGGTTGATCTGATCGGTCGCGAGCTGACCGGCAAAGATGCCGACGCAGCCCTCGGCAAGGCCAACATCACCGTCAACAAGAACTCCGTACCGAACGACCCGCGTTCCCCGTTCGTGACCTCCGGCGTGCGTATCGGCACCCCGGCCATCACCCGCCGCGGCTTCAAGGAAGCCGAGTCCATCCAGTTGGCCAACTGGATCTGCGACGTGCTGGACAGCCACGACAACGAAGAAGTGCTGGCGACCGTGCGCGAGAAGGTGCTGGACATCTGCCGCCGCTTCCCGGTCTACGCATAATCAGCCTGACCTTCAGGTTGAAGACCAATGCCACCCTCGGGTGGCATTGTTTTTTGCAGCGTCTGGCAAGATGAGACAGAGGTGATCATGTGCGATGACATGGAAGAGGACGTGCTGGAGGCGTCACTGCGGCAGACGGTTCGCGCCCAGTACCACTTTCGCGCCAGCGAACAGGGGCTGCTGGCCTGGGATGTGCGCCGCTTGATCCGGCTGAGCCGCAACCTGCCGGTGCAGGCGGTGGCACTCGGCGAGATTGCCGAGCTTGACCGCGACCACTGGTACGGCCATGGAGACGCCACGCCCACGGTGCGCAGCGTGGTGGCGCATTGCCAGCTCATGATGGCGGCGGATCTCGCCTATCCCATCCTGCTGGACAGCGCCGGCCGGGTGATGGATGGCATGCACCGGGTGGGCAAGGCGCTGATGCTGGGTCACAGCCATGTGGCTGCTCGCCGGTTCGCGGCGGATCCTGCCCCCGATTACCAGGATTGCGACCCCGAGGCGTTGCCCTATGACGACTGAGTCCTGCCCGAAGGTCTGGCTGGTTGTCCCTTGTTTTCATGGGCTTTTACCGGCTCTGGATGGCCGTGTTACACTGGCCGGCCTAGCGCCAGCCCCCGGGGCCCGCGCCCATTTTCATCCACGCCGGAGGTCAGATGCATTGCCCTTTCTGTAGTGCCGTTGATACCAAGGTGATCGATTCCCGTCTGGTGGCCGAGGGCCATCAGGTGCGCCGCCGTCGCGAATGCCTGCTCTGTCACGAGCGTTTTACCACCTTCGAAATGGCCGAACTGGTCATGCCCCGCGTCATCAAGTCCAACGGCTCCCGCGAGCCCTTCAACGAAGACAAGCTGCGTGCCGGCATTCTGCGGGCGCTGGAGAAGCGGCCGGTGAGCATGGAGGCCATCGAGAAGGCGGTCAACCACATCAAGTCCCGCCTGCGGGCCACCGGTGAGCGGGAGGTGGCCTCCCAGCTGGTGGGCAATCTGGTGATGGATGAGCTCAAGAGCCTGGACAAGGTGGCCTACATCCGCTTTGCCTCCGTCTACCGCAGCTTTGAAGACATTCGCGAATTCGGGGAAGAGATCGCCAAGCTGGAGAAGTAACGTCGGCCTGCGGCTCCCTATGTGAATAAGAGAGGGGCTGCCGTTGCGGCAGCGCCAGTTGTTACACCAGTGAGACATCTAGATAGCGCATCGTTGCACTGGTGAAAAAGTATGAGGGCGTGCGGCCGCATCCTGCGATGTGTGTGCCCGTCGCCATGGCGTCAGATGCCATGGCCGATCTGCCCGAGAAGGCGTGCGGCAAGCGCGTACACCCTATTTTCTTGTCCCATCGGATGGCCGTGCCACGGGGGACAGATTGCTGGACACAGGAGCCCGGATGTTTAGTCAAGACGATTACCAATGGATGAGCCGGGCCCTCGAACTGGCCCGGCGCGGCCGTTACACCACGGCTCCCAACCCCTGCGTCGGCGCCGTGCTGGTGAAGGCCGGCGTGGTGGTGGGGGAGGGCTGGCACAAGCGGGCCGGTGAGCCCCATGCCGAGGTCTATGCCCTGCACGCGGCAGGGGAAGAGGCCCGCGGTGCCACCGCCTATGTGACCCTGGAGCCCTGCTCCCATCATGGTCGCACGCCGCCCTGCGCCGAGGCGCTCATCAAGGCCGGGGTGACCCGGGTGGTGGCTGCCATGGTGGATCCCAATCCCCAGGTGGGCGGGCGTGGCCTGCGGATGCTCTCCGAGGCGGGGATCAAGACCGATTTCGGCCTGCTGGCCGCGGAAGCCGAGGCCCTGAACCCCGGTTTCTTCAAGCGGATGCGCACCGCGTTTCCGCTGGTGACGGTCAAGCTGGGGGCGAGCCTGGATGGTCGCACCGCCATGGCGAGTGGCGAGAGCCAGTGGATCACCTCTCCGGAGGCGCGCCGGGACGTGCAGCGGCTGCGGGCACGTCACGATGCGGTCCTCTCCAGCGCCGAAACCGTGCTGGCGGATGGCGCCTCCCTCACCGTGCGCTGGGACGAGCTGCCCCCCTCGGTCAAGGCGGTCTATCCCAAAGAGACCCTGCGCCAGCCACTGCGAGTCATCGTGGATTCGCAAAACCGGCTCACCCCGGATCTGCCCCTGTTCCAGAGCGAGAGCCCGGTACTGCTGGCCCGCCACAAGGCATCCGGTGAGTGGCCCGCCTGGGTGCAGCAGCTGGAGGTGCCGCTGCTGGATGGCAAGCTGGATCTGGTCAGCCTCTTCATGCTGCTGGCCAAACAGAACGTCAACTCGGTGTTGGTGGAGGCGGGGCCGCGGCTGTGCGGCGCCCTGCTGGAGAAGGGGCTGGTGGACGAGCTGGTGCTCTATCAGGCGCCCAAACTGATGGGGGATGAGGGGCGCGGTCTGTTCCATCTGCCGGGGCTGACCCGGCTGTTCCAGGCTCCCAAACTCAACCTCAAGGATGTGCGCATGCTTGGCCAGGATATTCGCATCACTGCGAAAATAGCCTGATTTTTCAATGTTCACGGGGGCATCCATCGCCCCCGTCATCAGCAAGGTGATCTGCATGTTTACCGGAATTATCGAAGCGGTGGGAACCCTGGCCGAGCTGCGTCGCCAGGGGGAGGACATGGCCCTCACCGTGCACGCGTCGACCCTGGACTTCAGTGACGTCAAGCTGGGCGACTCCATCGCCACCAACGGCGTCTGCCTCACCGTGGTGGCGCTCGGGGATCACAGCTATACCGCCGACGTCTCCCTGGAAACCCTCTCCCGCACCGGTTTTTCTGCCGCCAAGGTGGGGGATCCGGTCAACCTCGAGAAGGCGTTGATGCCCACTTCCCGCCTCGGCGGCCACCTGGTCTCTGGCCACGTGGACGGCATCGGCGAGGTGAAGAGCAAATCGTCCAGCGGCCGCGCCATCGAATACTGGATCAAGGCGCCGGGGGAGCTCTCGCGCTACATCGCCGAGAAGGGCTCCATTGCGGTGGATGGCATCAGCCTCACCGTCAATGCGGTTCAGGGGGATCTGTTCCGGCTGACCATTGTGCCCCACACAGCCCAGGAGACCACCATCGCCCGCTGGAAACCCGGCTACCGGGTCAATCTCGAGGTGGACCAGATAGCCCGCTATCTGGAGCGGCTGATGACGGGCAAGCGCGAGCAGAGCAGTGCCTCTACCCTGACCCTGGAAAAGCTGGCCCAGTCCGGATTCTTGTGAGCCGTTTTACGGGAAAACGCGGTTCTGTGATCCCGCGCGGATTGAAACGGGGCCGCGTGCCCCCATCTAGAGCACAATACGCAGTATCAAGTCGAGCCGACTGGCTCAATCCCCAAGCATGTTGATGGAGTAGCCCATGGCGCTGAGCACGACCCAGGAAATCATTGCCGATATCAAGGCTGGCAAGATGGTGATCCTGATGGATGACGAAGACAGGGAGAACGAAGGGGACCTGATCATGGCCGCCTCCTGTGTCCGCCCGGAAGACATCAACTTCATGGCGCGCTACGGTCGTGGCCTCATCTGCCTGACCCTGACCCGGGATCGCTGCAAGCAGCTGGCGCTGCCGCTGATGGTCGATCGCAACAATGCCCAGTTCTCCACCGCCTTCACCGTCTCCATCGAGGCGGCGGAAGGGGTGACCACTGGCATCTCCGCCTCCGACCGCGCCGTCACCGTGCAGGCCGCGGTGGCGCCCCATGCCAAGGCCGCCGATCTGGTGCAGCCCGGCCACATCTTCCCGCTGATGGCGCAGGATGGCGGTGTGCTGACCCGCGCCGGCCACACCGAAGCGGGCTGCGATCTGGCCCGGCTGGCTGGCTTCGAGCCTGCCTCCGTCATCGTCGAGATCCTCAACGAAGACGGCACCATGGCCCGGCGCCCGGATCTCGAGATCTTCGCCGAGCAGCACGGCATCAAGCTCGGCACCATTGCCGACCTTATCGAATACCGCAACCAGCACGAGACCACGGTAGAGAAAGTGGCCGAGTGCAAGTTGCCCACCGAATACGGCGAGTTCGACCTCGTCACCTTCCGCGACACCATCGACAACCAGGTGCACTTCGCCCTGAAGAAAGGGGACGTGAAGGCCGACCAGCCGACCCTGGTACGGGTGCACCTGCACGACGTGCTGAGCGATCTGCTGCTCACCGACCGCCACAGCGCCCGCAGCTGGCCGCTGCCCAAATCCATGGCCCGCATCGCCGACGAGGGCGGGGTGCTGGTGATCCTGGGGGCGGAAGCCCATGGCGCCGAGCTGCTGGCCAGGGTCAAGGGTTTTGAAGCCGCCGACAAAGGGCTGGCACCGGAAGGGGCCAAGTGGCAGGGCACCTCGCGCCGGGTCGGCGTCGGTTCCCAGATCCTCAAGGCGCTGGGGGTCGGCAAGATGCGCCTGTTGAGCTCCCCCAAGAAGTACCATGCCCTCGGTGGCTTTGGTCTGGAAGTGGTGGAGTACGTCGGCGAGTAAGCGCTGCGTACGGTTGAATTCATCACCATGGCCGCCCGTTGCGGCCATGGTTTTTTGTCGCGGCTCTGTTGTGCTAGAATGCGTGCACTTTTGAGCCCGGCCCCTAATTGATTGCACAGAGACAGGATTTCCAATGAAGATTATCGAAGGAAATATCGCCGCTCCCGAGGCGCGTGTTGCTATTGTCGTTGCCCGTTTCAACAGCTTCATCAATGACAGCCTGGTGAACGGCGCGCTGGACGTGCTGAAGCGTCAAGGTCAGGTCCAGGAGAGCAATCTGACCCTGGTGCGCGTACCGGGGGCCGTCGAAATTCCCCTGGCGGCCAAGAAGCTGGCCAAGAGCGGTCAATACGACGCCATCGTCGCACTCGGCACCGTCATCCGCGGCGGTACCTACCACTTCGAACTGGTAGCGAGCGAGAACGGCAAGGGTCTGGCCCAGGTAATGATGGAATACGACATTCCCGTTGCCTTCGGCGTGCTGACCACCGAAAACATTGAACAAGCCATCGAACGCGCCGGTACCAAGGCGGGTAACAAGGGTGCAGAGGCTGCACTGAGCGCGCTCGAAATGATCAACGTCCTGAAACAACTGGACGTGTAACGAGGAGAAATGCATTGAAACCGTCCGAGCGCCGTAAGGCCCGCCATTGCGCCACCCAGGCCATCTACCAGTGGCAGATGACCCAGGCCAACGTGGGCGACATCGAAGAGCAGTTCAAGATCGATCAGGACACCAAGGGTGTGGACCTGAACTATTTCCGCGATCTGCTGTTCGGGGTTGCGGTCCACTGCAACGAGCTGGACAAGGTGTTCGCGCCTTTCCTCTCCCGTCCGCTGGAAGAAGTGGACATGGTGGACAAGGCGATCCTGCGTCTGGCGACCTACGAGCTGACCCGTCGTGAAGATGTGCCGCCGCGCGTGGTGATCAACGAAGCGATCGAGCTGGCCAAAGCCTTCGCCGCCGATGACAGCCACAAGTTTGTCAACGGCGTCCTGGACAAGGTGATCAAGACGCTGCCCAAGCGCTGATCCTGCTGTCCGTCAGCAATTAAGAGAGGAGCCAGCTTATTGCTGGCTTTTTACTGTATGGGTGAATTTGAGCTGATTGAGAAGTACTTCAAGGTCCCCCACGCCCGCAAGGACGTGGTGATGGGCCCTGGAGATGACTGTGCCCTGCTGACCCTGCCCCCCGACGCCCAGTTGGCGGTGAGCACGGACACCCTGGTGAGCGGCGTGCACTTCTTCCCCGACATGGATCCGGTGGATCTCGGCTACAAGGCGCTGGCGGTCAATCTCTCCGATCTGGCCGCCATGGGTGCCGAGCCGCGCTGGGTCTCCCTGGCCCTGACCCTGCCCGCCATCAACGAGCGCTGGGTCGCCGGTTTCGCCGAAGGGTTCCTCGAGCTCGCCGAGTACTACAACGTGGCGCTGGTGGGGGGGGACATGACCCGCGGGCCCCTCTCCATCACCGTCTCGGTGAAAGGATCGGTCCCGGCAGGTCGCGCCCTGCTGCGCAGCGGCGCCAAGGCCGGTGACGGGGTCTACGTGACCGGTACCCTGGGAGATGCCGCCCTGGCGCTCTCCCACCTGCTGGGCAAGCGCACCCTCAACGAGAACCAGCTGGCGGCCGTGCTGCCGCGCCTCGACCATCCCCATCCCCGCATCCTGGCCGGTCAGGCCCTGCGCGGGCTGGCCAGCAGCGCCCTGGATCTCTCCGACGGCCTGGCGTCTGATCTCGGCCACATCCTCAAGGCGTCCGGCGTGCGGGCCCAGATCGATCTCAATCTGCTGCCCCTCTCCCCCGTGTTGCAGGATGCAGTGCCGGCCATGGATGCCTGGCAGCTGGCCCTGGCCGGGGGCGACGACTACGAGCTCTGCTTCACCGTGCCCCAGGAGCATCACGGCGCCCTAGATACGGCGCTGGCCAATTGTGGCGTGAAGTTCACCCGCATCGGTCGCATCCTGGCCGGGGAGCCTGGTATCGACTACCTGCAGGACGAACAACCCGTCGAACTGCACCTCAAGGGCTGGGATCACTTCGCATGATGTCTTTCAAGATAAAGCCCGAGCTGACGCGGCTGAACCTTAAAAACCCGCTCCACTTCCTTGCGGTTGGGTTTGGCTCCGGCCTCTCCCCCCAGGCGCCGGGCACCATGGGGACCCTGGCAGCCATCCCGCTCTATCTGTTGGTGAGCGGGCTGCCGACCTCCTGGTTCATCGCCCTGCTGGTGGTGGGTTTCGTGGCGGGCATCCGCATCTGCCAGAGCGCCACCGACGCCATCGGGATGCCGGATCACGGGGCTATCGTCTGGGACGAGGTCATCGGATTCGGGGTCACCATGATTGCGGCCCCGGCCGGCTGGGAGTGGGTGATGGCGGGTTTCGTGCTGTTTCGCCTATTCGACGTGCTCAAGCCCTGGCCCATCTCCTGGTTCGATCGCCGCATTCACGGCGGGCTTGGCATCATGCTGGACGATCTCATCGCCGGCCTGTTTGCCCTGGCCTGCATGCAACTGCTTGCCCACTGGTGAGGGGAGGCGGCTCCCGAACGCCCTCTCGCTGTTTTTTCACTCCTCTCCACTTGCAAAGAGGTCGGATATACCGCACACGCAGGCCCTGAGGGGCCTGCGTTTTTTTGTATGCAATCCCTCCCGGCTTGCCGTGCCGGCGGGCCTGTGGCCCAGGTTGATCCTTCTGCATTGTCCCTATTTAGCTCTGCCTATTTTTCCTTACTCCGGATATGCTGCCGTCAAAAAATCATTTCACATAAATATTCACTACTCATTCGAAGCTCGCCAGCATAATGCTGATAGTGAATAAGATGGTTTGTTGCTATTTTGTTGAAACATAATTGGTTGATGGTCTCGCATTGCCAGCGTAATCTCTGGTAATGTGACTTTTATCGACATTTTAACCCCAGGGTGTCGGCATTCTCTGGGCAAAGTATTGCGAAATTGTATAACTGGATCATTTACACCTGCGGGCAAACCGACTAACTTACTCGCGGGTTATTCCAAAAAAATGCAAAAAACCCGCCCGGATCGCTGGTTTGGCTGCCTCATGGATTGAGCGTTAATTACACAAAAACGGCTCTCGAGCAGTACCAAGGCACAACCAGCATCTGCGGCTGATTTACGGACGAATTATTTGGGACGGATGTCCCCCGCAGAGGTAACCATGTCCTTGCTTGAAGTCAAAAACTTGCGGATCGAGTACCCCTCCCGCTACGGGGTGCTTGCCGCGGTCAAGGATCTCTCTTTTTCTGTTGAAAAGGGCGAGATCGTCGGCGTCGTCGGTGAGTCCGGCGCTGGCAAATCCACCATCGGCAACGCCGTCATCGATCTGTTGAGCCCGCCCGGTCGCATCGCCCGTGGTGACATCTACCTCAACGGCGAGCTCATCTCCGGCAAGAGCCAGAACGAGATGCGGGCCATTCGTGGCTCGCGCATCGGTTTCATCTTCCAGGATCCCATGACCTCCCTCAATCCGCTGTTCACCGTGGAGCAGCAGCTGGTGGAGACCATCCTCGCCAACACCGACCTGTCCCGCGAGGCGGCCTTTGCCAAGGCCCTCGAGCTGATGGGGGCGGTGGGGATCCCGAACCCGGACGTGCGCATCAAGCAGTATCCTCACCAGTTCTCCGGTGGCATGCGCCAGCGGGTAGTGATCGCCATCGCCCTCTCCGGGGATCCCGAGCTCATCATCGCCGATGAGCCGACCACGGCGCTGGACGTCTCCATCCAGGATCAGATCCTCCAGCTCATCCGCAACCTGTGCAAAGAGCGCCAGGTCGGCTGCATGCTGGTGACCCATGACATGGGGGTGGTCTCCAACGTTACCGACAAGGTGGCGGTGATGTACCGCGGCGATCTGGTGGAGTTCGGCACCACGGAACAGGTGCTGGGCCGCCCCAATCACCCCTATACCCGCAGCCTCATCTCGGCGGTTCCCCGCTCGGATGTCAAGCTGGTACGCTTCCCCCTGGTCTCCTATATCGAGGATGCCGGTGCGGCGGATACCAGCATCGATCTCAAGACCCACTGGCTCGGCCAGAGTCAGGACGAGCGCACCTATGAAGGCGCGCTGTTGCGGGTGGAGAACGTGGATCTGAAGTTCGTCACCAAGGATTCCATCTTCCCGAGCCGCCGCCAGTACGTGCGCGCCTGCAACAACATCAGCTTCGAGATCTTCGAGGGTGAGACTTTCGGTCTGGTGGGGGAGTCGGGCTCCGGCAAGTCCACCATCGCCCGTGCCATCACCGGGCTCTATCCGCCCGATACCGGCAAGATTGTCTTCGAGGGGATCGATCTCACCGCCCTGAAAGGGGAGCACGAGCGTCGCCCCCTGCGCCGCCAGATGCAGATGGTGTTCCAGAACCCGTACTCTTCGATGAACCCGCGCATGAAGGTGCGTGACATCATCGCCGAGCCGATCCGCTTCCACCGCCTCGCCGAGAGCGAGCGGCAGATAGAGCAGATCGTCGGGGACCTGCTGGATCACGTGGGCCTGGGCCGCGGCGCCGGGGTCAAGTATCCCCACGAGTTCTCCGGTGGTCAGCGCCAGCGCATCTCCATTGCCCGCGCCCTGGCGACTCGCCCGCGCTTCCTCATCTGCGACGAGCCCACCTCGGCGCTGGATGTCTCGGTGCAGGCCCAGATCCTCAACCTGCTCAAAGACTTGCAACAGGAGCTTGGGCTCACCATGCTGTTCATCAGTCACGATCTGCCGGTCATCCGCCAGATGTGCGACCGCATCGGTGTGATGCAGCACGGTCATCTGGTGGAAGTGGCCGAGACCGAGAAACTGTTCACCAATGCCGAGCATGAGTACAGCCGCAAGCTGATCTCCCTCATGCCGGAATTCAAGGGAATGTCCCGTGAGGGGCTGGAAATCGCAAGCTAGGAAAGCACTGGTTCGCCGGTTTGTCTGTCAATAAAAAGCCAAAAGCATGGAGAAAGACATGAAGAAAGGATTATCCAAGATCGCCATGGCGCTGTTCGCCGCTGGTCTCGCGTTCAACGTTTCTGCTGCCGACATCAAGGTCGCCGTCGCGTCCGACGCCACCTCGCTGGACCCGCAGGAGCAGCTCTCCGGTCAGACCCTGGAGATGTCTCACCTGGTGTTCGACCCCCTGATGCGTTACACCCAGGATCTGCAGTTCGAGCCGCGTCTGGCCGAGAAGTATGAGCGCATCGACGACAAGACCGTCCGTTTCCACCTGCGCAAGGGTGTGAAGTTCCACTCCGGCAACGACTTCACCGCCGATGACGTGGTATGGACCGTCAACCGTCTGAAGGCCTCCCCGGACTTCAAGGCGATCTTCGACCCCATCGCCGAAGCCAAGAAGGTGGATGATTTCACCGTGGATCTCGTCACCGCCAAGCCGTTCCCGCTGGTGCTGCAGACCGTCACCTACATCTTCCCGATGGACTCCAAGTTCTATAGCGGCAAGACAGAGGCGGGCAAGGACAAGGCCGAGATCGTGAAGAACGGTGACTCCTTCGCCTCTACCAATGTCTCCGGTACCGGTCCGTTCAGCGTCAAGTTCCGCGAGCAGGGCGTGAAGCTGGAATACGTGCGCAACGCCAACTACTGGGACAAGGCCTCCAAGGGCAACGTCGACAACCTGACCGTGGTACCGATCAAGGAAGACGCCACCCGTGTTGCAGCCCTGCTGGGCGGAGACGTGGACATGATCTACCCGGTTGCCCCGAACGATCTGGAGCGCGTGAAGAACGGCAAGGATTCCCAGCTGGTCACCCTGTCCGGTACCCGTGCCATCATCATCGAGCTGAACCAGAACACCAACCCGGCGCTGAAAGACAAGCGCGTGCGTCAGGCGATCAACTACGCCATCAACCAGGTGGGCATCGTTGACAAGATCAACAAGGGCTTCGGTACCCCGGCCGGCCAGCTGAGCCCGAAAGGCTATGCAGGCTACAACGAGGCGCTCAAGCCCCAGTATGATCTGGCCAAGGCCAAGGAGCTGATGAAGGAAGCCGGTTACGAGAAGGGCTTCAAGATGAGCTTCATCTCCCCGGCTGCCCGCTACGTCAACGACGTCAAGATTGCCCAGGCCGTCTCCGCCATGCTGTCCAAGATCAACATCAAGGTGGATCTGAAGACCATGCCGGTGGCCCAGTACTGGCCGGAGTTTGACAAGTGCGCCGCTGACATGCAGCTGATCGGCTGGCACTCCGACACCGAAGACAGTGCGAACTTCTTCGAGTTCCTGACCTTCACCAAGGATGCCAAGACCGGCATGGGTCAGTACAACTGCGGCGGTTATGCCAACGCGGAAGCTGACAAGATGGTGATGGAAGCCAACACCGAGACCGATCCTGCCAAGCGTGCCGCCATCCTGCAGAAGGTGGAAGCCATGCTGATCGACGACGCTGCCTATGTGCCGCTGCACTGGGAAGACCTGGCCTACGGTGCCAAGAAGAACGTCGACATCAAGCCGGTGGTCAACGTGATGAACTTCCCTTATCTGGGTGACCTGGTGGTCAACAAGTAAGCGAAGCGTTTAAGGAAGGACCCGGCGGGGCACCCATGGTTGCCCCGCCATTAACAGAAGCCTGTGCCAAGACACAGGCCACGTAGAAGGACAAGCATGTTTACATTCCTGCTGAAACGGTTCTATCAGGCCGTGATAGTGATGTTCGTCATCAGCCTGGTCGCCTTCTCCATCCAGGACAACCTGGGGGATCCGCTGCGCGAGCTGGTGGGACAATCCGTCTCCGAGTCCGTGCGCCAGGAGCTGCGCGACAAGATGGGACTCAATGATCCCTTCCTCGTGAAATACAGCCGCTTCTTGAAGAACGCGGTACACGGGGATCTGGGCACTTCCTATTTCTTCAAGCGACCAGCCCTCGAGGTTATCCTCGACAAGCTGGTGGCTACCCTTGAGCTGGTGTTTGCCGCCGCGCTCATCATCGTCGTGGTCTCCATTCCGCTGGGGGTTTATTCGGCGATAAGACCGCGCAGCATCCTCACCAAGGTCATCATGGCGGTGAGCAGCATCGGCATCTCGATCCCGGTCTTCCTGACCGCCATCATGCTGATGTACCTCTTCTCCATCCAGCTGGGCTGGCTGCCGGCCTATGGCCGTGGCGAGACTTACAACCTGCTGGGCTGGGAGTCGGGCTTCTTCACCTGGGACGGTATCCTGCACCTGGTGCTGCCAGCTGTCTCCCTCTCCTCCATCATGCTGCCGCTGTTCATCCGGCTGGTGCGCTCGGAGATGCTGGAGCAGCTCTCCTCCGAGTACGTCAAGTTTGCCCGTGCCAAGGGGCTGGACAACAACAAGGTCTACTACCAGCACGCCCTGAAGAACACCATGCTGCCGGTCATCACGGTGGGCGGTGTGCAGATCGGGACTATGGTGGCCTACACCATCCTGACCGAGAGCGTGTTCCAGTGGCCGGGGACCGGCTTCCTGTTCCTTGAGGCGATCCACCGGGTCGATACGCCGCTGATCACCGCCTACGTCATCTTCGTCGGCCTGATCTTCGTGGTGACCAATACCCTGGTCGACCTGCTCTACGGGTTGATCAACCCGACCGTCAACCTGACCGCCAAGGGGTAAGCACATGAGTAACGCAGTGACTGCGAGCCCGAGTCGTTGGGCACGCTTCAAAAATTCCGACATCGTCTACTACTTCCTGCGGGACAAGGTAGCCATGTTCAGCTTTGCGGTGTTTGTGGTCTTCGTGCTGGCGGCCCTGCTGGCACCCTGGATCGCACCGCACAACGTCTATGACCAGACCAGCTTCGATCTGATGGATGCGGAGCTGCCCCCCTCCTGGCTGGAAGGGGGCGAGGCCCGCTTCTGGCTCGGGACCGACAACCAGGGACGCGACATCTGGAGCACCATCCTCTATGGCGCCCGCATCTCCCTGACCATTGGTCTGTTCGCGGTGGGGCTGCAGCTGGTGCTCGGTATCGTCATCGGTCTGATGGCCGGTTACTTTGGTGGTCGCATCGACAACCTGCTGATGCGCTTTGCCGATGTGCAGCTGTCGTTCTCCACCATGATGGTGGCGATCATCATCTCCGCCATCTTCCAGGCGACCTTTGGCTCCGAGTTCTACTCGAAGTTCGCCATCCTGATGCTGGTGGTGATCATCGGTATCGCCGAGTGGCCCCAGTATGCCCGGACGGTACGCGCCTCCGTGCTGGCGGAGAAGAAGAAGGAGTATGTGGAAGCAGCTCAGGTGATGGGGTTCCGCGCCCCGCGCATCATGTTCCGCCACATTCTGCCGAACTGCCTGTCACCCATCCTGGTCATCTCCACCGTGCAGGTGGCGAACGCCATCATGAGCGAGGCGGCCCTCTCCTTCCTGGGTCTGGGGATGCCGGTTGATCAACCGTCCCTGGGGTCGCTCATCAGCGTGGGCTTCAACTACATCTTCTCCGGCTCCTGGTGGATCACCGCCTTCCCGGGCCTCTGCCTGGTGGTGCTGGTGCTGGTGATCAACCTGCTGGGTGACTGGCTGCGGGATGTGTTCAACCCGAAGATCTACAAGGGCTGATAAACCTCTCCACGAACTGGCTGCGAGGCCGTGATCAAGGCTCATGTGCTGCTCGCTTATGTGGAATCAGGAGTGCTCATGTATGTCTCGGTTCCTGAGCGGCTTGTAACCTTGTTGACGGCCTTCTCGCGACAGGGCGTGAGCAGGGTTGGTCTGGCACAGTGAATAACAAAAAAGGGCGCCATCAGGCGCCCTTATTTATTGTTTGTGATTGCAGTAAGCACTTGCGTCAGGCTTGCAGCCAGGCCTCGATGCTGGCCTGAATGCCAGCGCCATCCAGCCCCAGCAGGGCGTAGATCTCATCCTGGGTGCCCTGCTCGATGAAGCGGTCCGGCAGGCCGAGGTTGAGCACCGGTTTGCACTGCTTGCAGCCCATCAGCAGCTCGTTCACCGCAGAGCCTGCACCGCCCATGATGGCGTTGTCCTCGAGGGTGACGAACTGATCGTGGGAGGCGGCCAGAGAGAGCACCAGCGCCTCGTCCATGGGTTTGACGAAGCGCATGTCCACCAGGGTGGCATCCAGCGCCTCGGCGGCTGCTCTGGCCTGTTGCAGCAGGGTGCCGAATGCCAGGATGGCAGTCCCCTTGCCCTCGCGAACGACACGTCCCTTGCCGAGGGGCAGGGCCTGCATCTCGCTCTCGGCCTGGATACCGGTGCCGCTGCCACGGGGGTAGCGCACCGCCGCTGGCCCGTTGCACAGATAGCCGGTGTAGAGCATCTGGCGGCACTCGTTCTCGTCGGACGGGGTCATCACCACCATGTTGGGCACGGTGCGCAGGAAGCTGATGTCGAACGCACCCTGATGGGTCGGGCCGTCGGCCCCCACCAGACCGGCCCGGTCGATGGCGAAGAGCACCGGCAGGTTCTGCAGCGCCACGTCGTGGATCAGCTGGTCATAGGCCCGCTGCAGGAAGCTCGAATAGATGGCGACCACGGGTTTCTGGTCGGCGATGGCGAGACCGGCGGCGAAGGTGACCGCATGTTGCTCGGCGATGGCCACATCGAAGTAGCGATCCGGATATTGCTGGCTGAATTTCACCAGACCGGAGCCTTCGCGCATGGCGGGAGTGATGCCGACCACGCGCTCATCCTTGGCGGCGATATCGCACAGCCACTGACCGAAGATGGCGGAGAAGGTGGGTTTGCCACCGGCGCTCTTGGGCAGGGCACAGTCATCCGGGTTGAATTTGGGGACGGCGTGATAGCCGATGGGATCTTTTTCCGCCGGCTCGTAGCCCTTGCCCTTCTTGGTCTTGACGTGCAGCAGCTGGGGACCCTTGAGGTTGCGCATGTTGCGCAGGGTTTCGACCAGGGCATGGATGTCGTGACCGTCGATGGGGCCGATGTAGTTGAAGCCGAACTCCTCGAACAAGGTACCCGGTACCACCATGCCCTTGAGGTGCTCCTCGGCCCGCTTGGCGAGCTCCTTGACCGGCGGCAGACCCGCCAGCACCTTCTTGCCCCCCTCGCGAATCGTGGTGTAGAGCTTGCCGGACATCAGCCTGGCGAGGTGATTGTTCAGGGCCCCCACGTTCTCGGAGATGGACATCTCGTTGTCGTTGAGCACCACCAGCATGTCCTTGTGGACGTCGCCGGCGTGATTCAGGGCCTCGAAGGCCATGCCGGCGGTGATGGCGCCATCACCGATGACCGCGACCACCTTGCGGCCAAGCCCTTCGCTCTCCGCCGCCACCGCCATCCCGAGCGCCGCCCCGATGGAGGTGCTGGAGTGGCCCACGCTGAGCACGTCGTACTCGCTCTCTTCCCGCCAGGGGAAGGGGTGCAGGCCATCTTTCTGGCGAATGGTGTGAATGCGCTCCCGTCGTCCGGTCAGGATCTTGTGGGGATAGGCCTGGTGACCCACGTCCCACACCAGCCGATCGAAGGGAGTGTTGTAGACATAGTGCAGGGCGACCGTCAGCTCGACGGTGCCAAGGCCGGAGGCGAAGTGGCCGCTGGAGCGGCTCACCGAGCGCAGCAGATACTCGCGCAGCTCGTTGCACACCACGGGCAGCCGCTCGAAGGGGAGGGATCGCAAATCGACCGGCGTGTCCGCGAGGGCCAGGTTGGGGAAATCGCTAATATCAACGCTCATATTGTTACTGTTATCCAGCGTTTAGTGGGTTCGCTCGATGATGTAATCGGCAAACGCTTCCAGAATGTCGGTATTGTAGGGCAAGGATTGCAGGGCTGTTAAGGCCTTGTCATGCAGTTCGCGAGCCAGCTCACGGGCATTGTCGAGTCCGAGCAGGGCCGGATAGGTACTCTTTTCCAGCGCCAGATCCGAGCCTTGCGGCTTGCCCAGGGTGGCGGTATCGCCCGTGATGTCGAGGATGTCGTCCTGCACCTGGAAGGCGAGTCCGATGGCGGCGGCATAGGTTTGCAGGGCGGTGAGGGTGGCGGGTTCCACGTCAGCCTTGCACAGGGCGCCGAGGGTCACGGCGCACTCGATGAGGGCCCCTGTCTTGTGGCGGTGCACCTGCTCCAGCTCGGCGAGGCTGATCCGGCGCCCTTCGGCGTCCAGATCCAGTGCCTGACCGCCGCACATGCCTAGATAGCCGGACGCGCGGGCCAGGGCACTCAGCATCCGCACCCGGTTGGCCATCAATGTATCGGGCATGGGGTGGTCGGCCAGAATGGAAAACGCCAGGGTCTGCAGGGCATCGCCCGCCAGGATGGCTGTGCCTTCATCGAAGGCCTTGTGTACGGTGGGCTGACCACGACGCAGGTCGTCGTCATCCATGGCGGGCAGGTCGTCGTGCAGGAGGGAGTATGCGTGAATGCACTCCACGGCGGCGGCGGGGCCATCCAGCAGTTCGCTCTTGACGCCCAGCATCTCGCCGACGGCATAGACCAGGAAGGGGCGCACCCGTTTCCCACCGAGCAGCAGGCCGTATTTCATCGCGTCCCGCAGACGTGGCGCCATGGCGGGCAGGGCGTCAAGCTGTGCCGAGAGGCAGTCGTCGATGCGGCGCCGATGCAGGCGGGAGAAATCGTCCAGGGTCACTCACTCCTCTCCTTGTTCTGCTCGAAAGGGGACCGCTTGCTCGCTGCCATCGGCCTGGGTCAGGAGGATCTGGATCTTCTGCTCGGCCTGTTCCAGCTTCTGCTGGCCGGCGCGCACCAGATGGATGCCCTGTTCGAATTGTTTGAGTGCCTCCTCGAGGGGGAGCGAGCCCTGTTCGAGTTGATGCACTATGGTTTCCAGCTCTTCCAGGGTGGCATCAAAACTCAGACGGTCGATTTTTTTACTGGCCATGTCCATCCTCGGGGATTGAAAAAAACGGCTCATCTTAACATCGACCGGCCACAGGGGGGAGGCAGAAAAACGCGGCGTCCTCAAACTATCCTGACCATGGCCGATAAGAACGGGCATGCAACCACGCATTGCCGATCGGCGATTGCGGTGTACCGGGCTTGCTGCCGGGGGCGCAATAGCAGAAAATTCAACGCAATATAATTAGACGGCACGTTCGGCGACAGGAGTAGGGATGTGGATTTAGGGAGTCTGATAGGCTTAGTGCTGGGGTTCGGGGTCGTGGTGTACGGCATGTTGCTGGGCGGCCCCATGAGCATGTATGTGGACATGCCATCGGTCTACATCACCATACTGGGGTCCGTGTTCATCTGCATGATGAAGTTCAACCTCGGTCAGTTTCTGATGGCCTTCAAGGTCGCGGGCAAGGCCTTCATGTACAAGGGGGACAAGCTCGACGATCTCATCACCAAGGCGGTGGAACTGGCGGATGCGGCCCGCAAGGGGGGCTTTCTGGCTCTGGAGGCGGCGGAGATCCCCAATACCTTCATGAAGAAGGGCATCGACATGCTGGTGGACGGCCATGATGCCGACGTGGTGCGTGCGGTGATGGAGAAGGACATCGAACTGACGTCCGAGCGTCACGCCACGGCCATCAAGGTGTTCCGCTCCCTGGGGGATCTCGGTCCGGCCATGGGCATGATCGGTACCCTGGTGGGGTTGGTGGCCATGCTGGCCAACATGAGCGACCCCAAATCCATCGGTCCGGCCATGGCGGTGGCCTTGCTGACGACCCTGTATGGCGCCATCGAGGCCAACATGATTGCCATCCCCATCGCGGACAAGCTGGAACTGCGCAGTGGCGAGGAACAGTTGAGTCGCACCCTGATCCTCGACGCCATCATGGGGATCCAGGATGGACAGAACCCGAGGGTGATCCAGGCCATGTTGCAGAACTACCTGAATCAGTCCAAACGCAACAACGGGACCGAATAGGAGCGCACAGATGGCAAAGTGCAAGTGCCCGCCTCCCGGATTGCCCGGTTACATGGGAACCTTCGCGGATCTCATGTCTCTGCTGATGTGCTTCTTCGTGCTTTTGCTCTCCTTTGCCGAGATGGATGTGCAGAAGTTCAAGCAGATCGCCGGTTCCATGGAGAAGGCGTTCGGGGTACAGAACATCCTGGAGGTCAAGGATATCCCCAAGGGAACCTCGGTCATCGCCCAGGAGTTTCGTCCTGGTCGCCCCGAGCCGACGCCTATTGACACCATCATGCAGCAGACCATCGACATGACCCAGACCGAGCTGGATTTCCAGCCTGGGGATGCGGACAAGGCGGGTGGACATGACAAGACCGAAGGCCAGCAGAGCGGTGGCGATACCGCCCAGGAGGCCCAGAAGGCGCAGGAACAGTCCAACACCCTGGCCAAGGCACTGGCGGAGCAGATGCAGGCCCAGATCCAGGATGGGGCCATCGAGATAGAGGCGCTGGGTCAGCAGATCATCATTCGCATTCGCGAGAAAGCGGCGTTCCCGGCGGGATCCGCCTTCCTGCAACCCCAGTTCTGGCCGGTGATCCGCAAGGTGGCTGCGCTGCTCAAGGATGTGCCGGGGGAGATCACCGTCTCCGGCCACACCGACAATGTGGCCACCGAGGACGAGTTGTTCCAGTCCAACTGGGAGCTTTCATCCCAGCGGGCGGTGGCGGTTGCCCACCAGATGATCAAGGTGCCCGGTTTTGACGGCAATCGTCTGGTGGTGCAAGGGATGGCGGATTCACAGCCGCTGGTGCCCAACAACAGCCCGGAGAATCGGCGCATGAACCGACGTGTCGAGATCGCCATCATGCAGGGCAAACCGACGGTGTCGGCTCCGCTTGGCGTCTCGGAATCCAAGTAACGCTGGCCCAAAGCGGGATCCCGCTCGCAGGGGCTGACATGGATTTTGTGGCGGCTTCATATTAAGATGCCCCATCCGAACCGACAGCTGCGGCTCTCTTTTGATTGCCGCAGCTTCTCTTTATAAAGCAACCCAGGTTTCGACTATGAATCATACTCCGATGACTGTTCGCGGCGCTGAAAAGCTGCGTCAAGAGCTCGATTATCTCAAGACCGAGCTGCGTCCCCAGATTATCGAAGCGATTGCTGATGCCCGTGAACATGGCGATCTGAAAGAAAATGCCGAATACCATGCCGCCCGCGAGCAGCAGGGTTTCTGTGAAGGCCGCATTCAGGAAATTGAAGGCAAGCTCTCCAATGCCCAGATTATCGATGTCACCAAGATTGCCAACAATGGCCGCGTCATCTTCGGCGCAACCGTGACCCTGCTCAAAAGTGAAACGGAAGAGGAAGTGGTCTACCGCATCGTGGGAGACGACGAGGCGGACATCAAGCAGAACATGATTTCCGTGAACTCCCCCATTGCCCGCGCCCTGATCGGCAAGGAAGTGGATGACGTTGCCATCGTCAAGACGCCGGGTGGCGATGTGGAGTACGAGATCCTGGAAGTTGCCTATCTCTGATTGAACGTCGGGGAAAGAGACAGGGGAGCCGGGCTCCCCTGTTGTCTTTAGTCACCCTGATAGGCCTGGACGAAGGCGTCCTGGTGGCGCTGGAAGAGCCAGTCCCGCAATTGTTCCTGATCCTCCTTGCCCAGCCGGAACTGGACGGCCCAGTCATGGCGATGTGGATTGGCATCCACGTGCCTGACGAGGGTGCCTGTCATGGCCAAGGGAGGGAGATCCTCGATGCGAAGGTATCCGCCAAGTGGATCTCCCTTGGCAAAGGCGTCCGGCAAGCCAGCCACGATGAGACCGCCAAGGGAGAGGCTGTATACCTCGTACTCCGCGTCTTCGGTGCAGAGCACGGCCTTTTCGTCGAGTCGCCAGGCGCGCAGATGGGGCGAACCCAGCTCGGTAATGGTCGGCGCGGCGATGCGCAGCTCGGCGTGGCCCTCCTCTGCCTGGGTGCAGTGGAGCGGGAAACGCAATTGGTAGCCGGCGATGCGGGCTTCGAGTGTCAGGGGCTTGGCTCGCTGCAACAGGCTTTGGAGAGGAAGGGGCAGGGGGCCGCGCAGGTATTGGCTGGTGGCAATGTCTTCATCGTTTCCCAGGTCCCGCAGCATGGCCAGTTCTTCATCGGTGAGGAGCTGATGCTTGTCCATAGTGGGTGTCCACGGCTATTCATCGCAGGTTAAGGGCCTGGCAACTATTTTGGCAAGCGACTTGGGAAGAAGGGAAATGAAGGAAAGAGCGAATGCTCTTTCCTGTTACTTGCGCGGCAACTGGATCTTGGGCTCTTTGGCCTGACGGTAGATGGTCAGTACATGGCCCATGCTCTGTACCTTGATGGCGCCGGTCTCGCGAACGATGGCATCCATCACCAGCTGTTTCATCTCACGATCTTCAGACGCAACCTTAACCTTGATCAGCTCGTGGTGGTTCAGCGCCAGATCGATCTCGGCCAGCACCCCTTCGGTCAGACCGTGTTGTCCCAGCAGGACGACCGGCTTCAGACTGTGGGCCAGGCCCTTGAGGTACTGTTTCTGTTTATTGTTGAGAATCATGGCAATTTCTTCATAAGTCAGGGTTGAAAGGGGCGTATTCTACCCCCACTTAGCCCTTAATACTAATAACCCTTGTGGTTTTTTAAAGTCGACAATCATGACCCAGAAAAAACGTTCCCCCAGTTCAACCCGCTGGTTAAAAGAACATTTCGACGACCAATACGTCAAGAAAGCCCAGAAGTTGGGACTGCGCTCTCGCGCCGTTTTCAAGATCGACGAGATCCAGGGCAAAGACCGGCTGCTCAAGCCGGGGATGACGGTAGTGGACCTGGGGGCTGCTCCCGGTGGCTGGTCCCAATTTGCTATCGACCAGGTCGGTGACAAGGGGCGCGTCATTGCGTGTGATATTTTGCCGATGGATTCCATTGCCGGTGTCGATTTCCTGCAAGGGGACTTTCGGGAGGAAACTGTACTCGGCGCCTTGCTGGAGCGAGTCGGCCCCGACAAGGTGGATGTCGTCATGTCGGACATGGCGCCCAACATGAGCGGCACCCAGCAGGTGGATCAGGCCCGTGCCATGTACCTGGTGGAACTGGCGCTGGACATGTGCAATCAGGTCCTGAGCAGTAATGGCAGTTTTGTAGTCAAGGTGTTCCAGGGGGAGGGGTTTGATGCCTATCTCAATGAAATACGTAGACTTTTCTCTGTCGTCAAGATTCGAAAACCAGACTCGTCCCGTGCTCGTTCACGAGAAGTCTACATTGTGGCTACCGGTTTTAAACTGTAGTACCCTAACCCTCATCGTTAACTGTCAGTCTGCGAGGTCATTGATTTGAGTGACATGGCGAAAAACCTAATCCTGTGGCTGGTCATCGCCGTCGTGCTGATGTCGGTGTTCAATAGCTTCAGCCCCAGCGATACCACCAGTCGCCAGCTGGACTATTCCAGCTTCGTGAAAGAAGTGACCCAGGAGCAGATCCGTGAAGTGCGGATGGATGGCAAGGTCATCAATGGCGTCAAGCGCACCGGTGAACGTTTCACCACCATCATTCCTGCGCCGGATCCCCAACTGCTCAACGACATGCTCAACCATAACGTCAAAGTGATGGGTGAGAAGCCGGAAGAACCATCTCTGATCACGTCCATCTTCATCTCCTGGTTCCCGATGCTGTTGCTGATCGGTGTCTGGGTCTTCTTCATGCGTCAGATGCAGGGCGGCGGCGGCAAGGGTGCCATGTCGTTCGGCAAGAGCAAGGCTCGCCTGATGAGCGAAGATCAGATCAAGACTACCTTCGCCGACGTAGCTGGTTGTGACGAGGCAAAGGAAGAGGTCAAGGAGCTGGTCGACTATCTGCGTGACCCGACCAAATTCCAGAAGCTGGGTGGCAAGATCCCGACCGGCGTCCTGTTGGTAGGTCCTCCCGGTACCGGTAAGACCCTGCTGGCCAAAGCCATTGCAGGCGAGGCCAAGGTGCCGTTCTTCACCATTTCAGGTTCGGACTTCGTGGAAATGTTCGTGGGTGTCGGTGCCTCCCGGGTGCGTGACATGTTCGAACAGGCCAAGAAATCCTCCCCCTGCATCATCTTCATTGATGAGATCGATGCGGTCGGTCGCCAGCGTGGCGCCGGTCTGGGTGGTGGTCACGACGAACGTGAGCAGACCCTGAACCAGATGCTGGTTGAAATGGATGGTTTTGAAGGCAATGAGGGCATCATCGTCATCGCCGCCACCAACCGTCCCGACGTACTGGATCCTGCGCTGCTGCGTCCAGGTCGTTTCGACCGCCAGGTCGTGGTCGGCTTGCCGGATGTTCGCGGTCGTGAGCAGATCCTGAAAGTGCACATGCGCAAGGTACCGCTGGCGGATGACGTCAATCCGGCGCTGATTGCCCGTGGTACCCCTGGTTTCTCCGGTGCCGATCTGGCCAACCTGGTGAACGAGGCTGCCCTCTTCTCTGCTCGCGAGAGCCGCCGAGTGGTCTCCATGCTGGAGTTCGAAAAGGCGAAGGACAAGATCATGATGGGGGCGGAACGTCGCTCCATGGTGATGAAAGAGTCCGAGAA
Organism: Aeromonas sp. PS2Canimalfood6; assembly: GCF_048276795.1. Taxonomy (NCBI): domain Bacteria; kingdom Pseudomonadati; phylum Pseudomonadota; class Gammaproteobacteria; order Aeromonadales; family Aeromonadaceae; genus Aeromonas; species Aeromonas sp. PS2Canimalfood6. The sequence goes on along the minus strand of NZ_JBLUXC010000038.1, from coordinate 14,315 downwards.
GGAGATGACGGCCTATCACGAAGCGGGTCACGCCATCATTGGTCGCGTGGTGCCGGATCATGACCCTGTCTACAAGGTCTCCATCATTCCGCGCGGCCGTGCGCTGGGTGTGACCATGTACTTGCCGGAGCAGGATCGCTGGAGCCACTCCAAGCAGCATCTGGAGTCCATGATCTCCAGCCTGTATGGCGGTCGTCTGGCGGAAGAGTTGATCTACGGTGCCGAGAAGGTATCGACCGGTGCATCCAACGACATCGAACGTGCCACCGACATCGCTCGCAAGATGGTCACCCAGTGGGGCATGTCCGAGCGTCTCGGCCCCATGCTTTACGCAGAAGAGGATGGTGAAGTCTTCCTCGGCCGCAGCATGGCCAAGGCCAAGCACATGTCTGACGATACCGCCCGCATCATCGATGCAGAGGTCAAGCAGGTCATCGATCGCAACTACGATCGTGCCAAGCAGATCCTGCTGGACAACATGGATGTGCTGCACACCATGAAAGATGCATTGATGAAGTACGAGACCATCGATGCCAAGCAGATCGATGATCTGATGGCGCGTCGCGAGGTCCGTGCTCCCAGCAACTGGCATGATGAGCATGGTGACACCCCGCAAGGTGGTGCCAGCGTGAACAACGGGCCGGAGGCCAAGGCGCCGACTGAAGAGGGCAGTGCACCTCTGAGTGACATCGACAAGGCGAACGATGTCCCGGCCAAATAAGTTGTCATGATACAAACCCCGGGCTTGCCCGGGGTTTTTCTTTGCACGAAGAGTTTGCCGCTCTTGTTGGAGGTAGTTGAAGCAATGCAGTTAATCAGCAAGGGACGTCCCCTTTCTCTCGACCGTCCCCATGTCATGGGCATTCTCAATGTGACGCCGGACTCCTTTTCAGATGGTGGCCGCTTCAAGCAGATCGATCTGGCGTTGAGTCATGCCCGCGACATGGTGGCCGATGGGGCCACCCTTATCGATATAGGTGGCGAGTCGACCCGCCCGGGCGCCCCCGACGTGAGCGAGCAGGAGGAGCTGGACAGGGTCATCCCCGTGGTGGAGCGCATGGTCGCCGAGCTGGATGTGATGATCTCCCTCGATACCTCCAAGGCGATTGTCATGCGGGAGGGTTGTGCTGCAGGTGGTCACCTCATCAATGATGTCCGCGCCCTGCAAGAGCCGGGAGCGCTGGGCGCGGCGGCCGAGGCTGGCGTACCGGTATGCCTCATGCACATGCAGGGGCAGCCCCGTACCATGCAGGTGGAGCCGCACTATGACGATTTGCTGGGGGAGGTGAGAGCCTTCTTTGACGAGCGGATTGCCGCTTGTCTGGGGGCCGGTATCCCGCGTGAGCATCTGGTACTGGATCCAGGCTATGGCTTTGGCAAGACGCTGGCGCACAACTATCAGCTGCTGGCACAGCAGGCGTCACTGCTCGATTACCAACTTCCGCTCTTGGTGGGCATGTCACGAAAGTCTATGATAGGCAACCTGCTTGACCGCCCGGTAGCCGAGCGGTTGGCTGGTAGTCTGGCCTGTGCCCTGATCGGGTTGCAACATGGCGCCAGGATCATCCGGGTGCACGACGTGCGGGCCACCATGGATGTCTTGCGTACAGGCTGGATGACCATGACGGGACAAGATTTCATATCCAAATAGAAAAACGAGAAACAGACAATGACCAGAAAGTACTTCGGCACCGACGGCGTGCGCGGCAAGGTGGGTGAATACCCGATCACCCCGGATTTCGTCATGAAACTGGGCTGGGCCGCCGGCAAGGTGCTCTCCAAGAAAGGGACCAAGAAGGTGCTGATCGGCAAGGATACCCGTATCTCCGGTTATATGCTGGAGTCGGCACTGGAGGCGGGGCTCTCCGCCGCCGGTCTCAAAGCCATACTGATGGGACCCATGCCCACCCCGGCGGTTGCCTACCTGACTCGCACCTTCCGTGCCGAAGCCGGCATCGTCATCAGTGCATCCCACAACCCCTATTACGACAACGGCATCAAGTTCTTCTCCGCCGACGGCACCAAGCTGCCCGATGATGTCGAGCTGGCCATCGAAGCCGAGCTCGACAACGAACTCAAGTGCGTGGAGTCCGCGGAGCTTGGCAAGGCGCAGCGCATCGATGATGCGGCTGGTCGCTACATCGAATTCTGCAAGAGCACCTTCCCCTCCAATCTGAGCCTGGAAGGGCTGAAAATGGTGGTGGATTGCGGTCATGGTGCCACCTACCACATCGCCCCTTCCGTCTTCCGCGAGCTGGGTGCCGAAGTCATCGCCATCGGCTGCAGCCCGGATGGGCTCAACATCAATGACGGCGTCGGTTCCACCGCACCGGAGGCGCTGGCCGCCAAGGTCCAGGAATGCAAGGCAGATCTCGGCGTCGCCTTCGACGGTGACGGCGACCGTCTGGTGATGGTGGACAGCACTGGTTACATCATCGACGGGGATGAGATCCTTTACATCATCGCCCGGGATGCCTTACGCCATGGCCGCCTCAAGGGCGGTGTGGTGGGCACCCTGATGGCAAACATGGGGCTGGAGCTGGCGCTTCAGACCCTGGGCATCCCGTTCGCCCGTGCCAAGGTAGGTGACCGCTACGTGCTTGAGATGATGAACGAGAAGGGCTGGCGCATCGGGGGCGAAAACTCCGGTCACATCATCTGCTTGGATCAGACCACCACGGGGGATGGTATCGTCGCCGCCCTGCAGGTGCTGACGGCCATGCGCAGTGCCGAGATGCCGCTGGCCAAATTGCGTTCGGGCATGAGCAAGTTCCCGCAAGTGCTGGTCAATGTGCGCTTCGCCGAAGGCAAGGATCCGCTGACCTCCAGTGCCGTTCAGCAGGAAGTGGCGGCAGTGGAGCTGGAACTGGCCGGCCGTGGCCGGGTGCTGCTGCGCAAATCCGGCACCGAGCCCCTGATCCGGGTCATGGTCGAAGGTGAACACGAACAGCAGGTGCGCGATATGGCAGAGCGCATCGCCAAACAGGTCGAATCGGCGTTTTAATGAACAACCAAGGCGGCTTTTTAGTCGTCTTGGTTGTATCTTGTTCAAACGATTCGAAAATTTGAAAATAGCACTTGTCAGCTGAGCATCCTCTGGATATTATCAGCCCCGCTTTCGCAAGGGAGTTGCCGATGGGACATCGCAAGCCGTTTGTAGCAGCCAACTGGAAGTTACACGGTAGTAGGTCGCAGTTAGAGCAGTTTACGAGTCAGTGCGCAGAGCGCATTGATGAAGACGTAGATGTGGTCTTGTGTCCATCCCATGTGCATCTCGGTTTCACGGCCGAACTGCTCGGTGAGCAGGGAAGAGTGAAGCTGGGGGCTCAGAACGTGAGCCAGCACAGACAAGGCGCTTATACGGGTGAAATCTCGTGTGAGATGCTGGTCGAGGCAGGTTGCCGATATGTACTTGTTGGTCACTCCGAGCGCAGGCGTCTCTTTGGTGAGACCAGTTTTATCGTCGCAGAGAAGTTTGCGGCAGTCAGAGCAGCAGGTCTGATACCCATACTTTGTCTGGGTGAGTCAGGCGCGGCGAGGCAGGCAAGAAGAACCTTTGAGGTGATTGCCGAGGAACTGGACATCGTCATAGAGAAAAATGGCGCGATGGCTTTCGATAATGCTATCATCGCCTACGAGCCAATCTGGGCTGTAGGTACAGGTAAATGCGCCACACCCGAGCAGGCACAAGAGGTTCATTCCTTTATTCGCAGTCGCTTGGCGGAGGATACTCCGGTAATAGGTGAGAAAGTCAGAATCATCTATGGTGGGAGCGTGACACCGGCCAATGCACAAGATTTGTTTGCGCAGCCCGATATTGATGGCGGTCTGATAGGCAGGGCAAGTCTTGATGGCGAGGCGTTTTTAGGAATAGTTGAAGCGGCAAAGGGTGCAAGTTAAATGTACGAGATTCTTTTGGTCGTTTATCTGCTGGTATCGCTGGCTCTGATTGGTCTGGTGATGATTCAGCAAGGTAAAGGGGCTGATATGGGCGCCTCCTTCGGCGCAGGGGCATCGAATACAGTGTTCGGCTCCGGTGGTTCAGGAAGTTTCCTGACCCGCACAACAGCGATTTTGGCTACTCTGTTTTTCTTGATTAGTCTGGTTCTGGGTTCCATGTCCAGCAACAAGGTCAAACAGGGTAGTGAATGGGAAAATCTGCAACAGACTCAACAAGTTGAGCAGAGCAAAGCGCCAGTGAAGAAAGATACTGACGTTCCCGAATAAGAGTTTTGCCGTGGTGGTGGAATTGGTAGACACGCTATCTTGAGGGGGTAGTGCTCTAGGGTGTGCGGGTTCGAGTCCCGCCCACGGCACCAATTAAGCAGTGAACCCGGGTAACCGGGATGTTATAGCCGCTGAGTCTTGTCTCACGAGAGTGAAGTGGCTATAATCTCGCACGATTTCGGACGCGGGGTGGAGCAGCATGGTAGCTCGTCGGGCTCATAACCCGAAGGTCGTCGGTTCAAATCCGGCCCCCGCAACCAAATTTCACGCATTTCCTACGCTCAGGAAGGCGGTCGCTGCGAGGCGACAATCAGGGTAAAGCGCCAAGCCCCGATTTGACATCGGGGCTTTTTGTTATGTGCAATTTACTCTGAATCTATTTCTATCTGGGCTATATGCCCTTTTTTCGTTTTTCGGAGGGTGACTTTGGCTACGTTGGAACAACGTTTGACCGATCTGCTCGAGGCTCCGGTCGTTGCCTTGGGTTTTGAACTGTGGGGTATCGAGTTTATCCGTGCGGGTAAGCACTCGACCTTGCGCGTTTTCATCGACTCGGAGCAAGGCGTGACGGTGGAAGACTGTGCCGAGGTGAGCCGCCAGGTCGGCGCCATCATGGATGTCGAAGATCCCATCACCGAGGAGTACTACCTTGAGGTGTCTTCCCCGGGTCTGGATCGTCCACTGTTCAAGGTCGCCCAGTTCGAAAAATACGTTGGCCAGGAGGCGGCGGTAACGCTTCGGATGGCAACAAACAACCGCCGCAAGTTCAAAGGCGTAATCAAAGCCGTGCAGGGGGACATGATCACTCTGACGGTAGATGGTAAGGACGAGGTGTTGGCTTTCACCAATATCCAAAAAGCGAACATAGTGCCGAACTTTGGTTAACGAGGCTATCGGATATGAATAAAGAGATTTTGCTGGTCGTTGACGCTGTGTCCAACGAGAAGGCTGTCCCCCGCGAGAAGATTTTCCAGGCTCTGGAGACTGCGCTGGCGACTGCGACCAAGAAAAAATACGAAGGCGAGATTGAAGTGCGTGTCGAGATCGATCGCAAGACCGGTGACTACGACACCTATCGCCGTTGGGTCGTGGTGGCCGATCAGGCTTCCATGGAGAACCCGTACGGGGAAATCACTCTCGAAGCCGCTCAGATCGAGCAGCCGGATATCCAGATCGGCGACTATGTTGAAGACCAGATTGACTCTGTGACCTTCGACCGTATCACCACCCAGACCGCCAAGCAGGTCATCGTGCAGAAAGTGCGCGAGGCTGAGCGTTCCCAAGTCGTTGACCAGTTCAAGGACAAGGAAGGCACCATCATCAGCGGCGTGGTCAAGAAGAGCAACCGCGACAACGTGATCCTGGATCTGGGCAGCAATGCCGAAGCCGTGATCTTCCGTGACGACATGCTGCCCCGTGAGACCTTCCGTCCCGGCGACCGTATCCGTGGCCTGCTCTACGCCGTGCGTCCGGAAGCCCGTGGTTCCCAGCTGTTCGTCAGCCGCTCCAGCCCGGACTTCCTGAAAGAGCTGTTCCGCATCGAAGTGCCGGAAATCGGCGAAGAGATGATTGAAATCATGGGCGCTGCCCGTGATCCGGGTTCCCGCGCCAAGATCGCGGTGAAGACCAACGATCGTCGTATCGACCCGATCGGTGCCTGTATCGGCATGCGTGGTGCCCGCGTTCAGGCCGTCTCCGCCGAGCTGAGCGGTGAGCGTGCCGACATCGTGCTGTACGATGACAACCCGGCCCAATACGTGATCAACGCCATGGCGCCAGCCGATGTGGCCTCCATCATCGTCGATGAAGACAACCACACCATGGACATCGCCGTGGAAGCCGCCAACCTGGCCCAGGCCATCGGCCGCAACGGTCAGAACGTGCGTCTGGCCTCCCAGCTGACCGGTTGGGAACTGAACGTGATGACCGTCGAGGACATGCGTGCCAAGCACCAGGCCGAGAACGACCGCATCATGAACCTGTTCACCAGCACCCTCGATATCGACGACGATTTCGCCGGCCTGCTGATGGAAGAGGGCTTCTCCACCCTGGAAGAGATTGCCTTCGTCCCGGCCAACGAGCTGCTGGCCATCGACGGTCTGGATGAAGACATGGTCGAAGAGCTGCGCAAGCGTGCCAAGGATGCCCTGACCACCAAGGCCCTGGCCAAAGAAGAATCCTTTGAAGGCGTCGAGCCTTCCGAAGAACTGCTCAATCTCTCCGGCCTCGGCCGTGAAATGGCCTATGCCCTGGCCGCTCGCGGTGTCGGCACCCTGGAAGATTTGGCAGAGCAAGGTATCGATGACCTTGCCGACATCGAAGAGTTGACCGCCGAGAAGGCAGGTGAGCTCATTATGGCTGCTCGCAATATCTGTTGGTTCGGAGAAGAGCAGTCTGAATAAGGTCAAACGGAGGAAAATGAATGGCAGAAGTATCAGTTAAGCAACTTGCCACTGACATCGACACGCCGGTTGATCGTCTTCTCCAGCAGTTTGTCGATGCCGGCATCGTGAAGAGCAAGGCCGACGACATGGTCAGCGAGTCTGAGAAACAGACTCTGCTGGCACATCTGAAGAAACAGCATGGAGGTGACGAGGTCACCGCACCTGCTCGCATGACCTTGCAGCGCAAGACCAAGAGCACCCTGAGTGTTCAGGGGACTGGTGGCAAGAACAAGGAAGTGCAGGTAGAAGTGCGCAAGTCTCGCACCTATGTAAGACGCTCGGCGCTGGAAGATGAACAGCGCCAGGCGGAAGCCGAGGAAACAGCGCGTTTGGAAGCAGAAGAAAAAGCTCGTCGCGAGGCCGAAGAGAAGGCCCGCCTCGACGCTGAAGAGAAGGCTCGCCGTGAGGCTGAGCAGGCTCGTCGTGAAGCTGAGGAAAAGGCGCGGATCGAGGCACAACAGAAGGCTCGACAGGCTCAACAGCCCGCCAAAGCAGCCGTTAGCACAGCTCAGCAAGAGGCAGAAAAGATGGCCAAGCGCGAAGCAGAAGAACTGAAGCGCCAACAGGAACAGACAGCTTTGCAAAAAGCTGAAGAACTCGCCGCGAAGAAAGCCGAAGAGGCTCGCATCATGGCGGAACAGAATGCGGCCCGCTGGGCTGAAGAAGAAGCGGCTCGCGCCAAAGAGAGCAGCGATTACCATCTGACCACCAACAAGCACGCGCAAGCGGCCGAAGATGAGTTGGATCGTAAGGAAGAGACCAGCCGTCGCACGGCTGCCGCTGCCAAGGCGCCGAAGAAGGTCGGCCGTCGCGAAGACGACCGCAATGACCGCAACTCCCGCGATCCCCGTGCCCGCAAAGGCAAGCGTGGCAAGATGGCCATGCCGAACGCCATGAAACACGGCTTCAACAAGCCGGCTGCCGTGGTCAACCGTGACGTCGTCATCGGCGAGACCATCACAGTGGCGGAGCTCGCCAACAAGATGGCCGTCAAGGGCGTTGAAGTCATCAAGGTGATGATGAAGATGGGTGCCATGGCCACCATCAACCAGGTGATCGACCAGGAGACCGCTCAGCTGGTCGCCGAGGAGATGGGTCACAAGGTAGTGCTGCGCCGTGAGAACGAGCTGGAAGAGGCGGTACTTAGCGATCGTGACGAGACCTCCGAAGCCAAGCCGCGTGCGCCGGTCGTGACCATCATGGGTCACGTCGACCACGGCAAGACCTCGCTGCTGGACTATATCCGTAAAGCCAAGGTCGCCGCAGGCGAAGCCGGTGGCATTACCCAGCACATCGGTGCGTACCACGTACAGACCGACAGCGGCATGATCACCTTCCTGGATACCCCGGGTCACGCGGCGTTTACCTCCATGCGTGCTCGTGGTGCCAAGGCGACCGACATCGTTGTGCTGGTTGTTGCAGCTGACGACGGCGTGATGCCGCAAACCATCGAAGCTATCCAGCACGCCAAGGCGGCCGGTGTGCCGCTGGTTGTTGCGGTGAACAAGATCGACAAGCCTGAAGCGGATCCGGATCGCGTCAAGACCGAGCTGGCCCGTTACAACGTCATGTCCGAAGAGTGGGGTGGCGATTGCCAGTTCGTGCACGTCTCCGCCAAGTCTGGCGAAGGCATCGACGACCTGCTGGAAGCCATCCTGATCCAGGCCGAAGTCCTGGAGCTGAAAGCGGTGGTTGACGGCATGGCCAACGGCGTCGTGATCGAATCCTTCCTGGATAAAGGTCGTGGTCCGGTTGCCACCGTGCTGGTACAGGAAGGCACTCTGCGTCAGGGCGACATTGTGCTGTGTGGTCTTGAGTACGGCCGGGTTCGCGCCATGCGTGACGAACTGGGTCGCGAGATCAAGGAAGCAGGTCCCTCTCTGCCAGTGGAAATTCTGGGTCTGTCCGGCGTTCCCTCTGCCGGTGACGAAGCCACGGTCGTGCGTGACGAGAAGAAAGCCCGTGAAGTGGCGCTCTACCGTCAGGGCAAGTTCCGCGAAGTCAAGCTGGCTCGCCAGCAGAAGGCCAAGCTGGAAAACATGTTTGCCAACATGACCGAGGGCGAAGTGTCCGAAGTGAACGTGGTGATCAAGGCCGATGTACAAGGCTCTGTGGAAGCGATCTGCGATGCGCTGGTCAAACTCTCCACCGACGAAGTGAAGGTGAAGATCGTGGGTTCCGGCGTAGGTGGCATCACCGAAACCGACGCGACCCTGGCCGCGGCTTCCAGCGCCATCCTGGTGGGCTTCAACGTCCGTGCCGACGCTTCTGCGCGCAAGGTCATCGAATCCGAGAGCCTGGATCTGCGTTACTACTCCGTCATCTATGACCTGATCGACGAAGTGAAGCAGGCCATGAGCGGCAAGCTGGCTCCTGAGTATCGTCAGGAAATCATCGGTCTGGCTGAAGTGCGTAGCGTCTTCAAGTCGCCGAAGTTCGGCGCCGTTGCCGGCTGTATGGTTACCGAAGGTGTGGTCAAGCGTTCCAACCGCATTCGCGTTCTGCGTGACAACGTGGTTATCTATGAAGGCGAGCTGGAATCCCTGCGCCGCTTCAAGGATGACGTCAACGAAGTTCGCAACGGCTACGAGTGTGGTATCGCGGTCAAGAACTACAACGACGTGCGTGAAGGCGACCAGATCGAGGTGTACGAGACCGTTGAAATCCAGCGGACTCTGTAAGCCGAGCGTTAGACAAAATAGGGGGCCGCGGCCCCCTTTTATCGCAGGATAGAATATGGCCAGAGAATTCAGCCGGACCCGTCGGGTCGGGCAGCAGATCCAGCGTGAAATCGCGCTGATCCTGCAGCGCGAGGTGAAAGACCCGCGCATCGGCATGGTGACCGTCTCCGACGTGGAGGTCTCCAAGGACCTCAACTATGCCAAGGTTTATGTCACCTTCTTGCAACTGGAGAATGACGCCGAGCGCATCAAGGAAGGGCTCAAGGGCCTGACCGAGGCTGCCGGTTACATCCGCAGCCTGCTGGGCAGCGCCATGCGTCTGCGGGTGGTGCCCGAGCTGCGTTTCTACTACGACCAGACCCTGGTCGAGGGGATGCGCCTCTCCAACCTGGTGACCAACACTGTGCGTGAAGACAAGCGTCGCATGACTGAAGCCGGTCGTGACGAAGAGCAATCCGCACCGGATGACACGACTGAGGATAACGCCTGAGATGTCTCGTAGACGTCGTTTCAAAGGCCGTGACGTACACGGCATCCTGCTGCTGGACAAACCGACCGGCCTGACTTCCAACGATGTGTTGCAGAAGGTCAAGCGGATCTACAACGCCGCCAAGGCTGGCCATACCGGCGCCCTGGACCCCCTGGCCACCGGCATGTTGCCGATCTGCCTCGGGGAGGCCACCAAGTTCTCCCAGTATCTGCTGGAAGCGGACAAGCGCTATGAGGTGACCGCCAAGCTGGGCGAGCGCACCAATACCAGTGACTCCGACGGCGAGGTGGTTTCCACCCGCCCGGTGAACGTGGCGGTGGGCACCCTGATCGAGGCGCTGGACCAGTTCCGCGGCCCCATCATGCAGGTGCCGTCCATGTACTCCGCCCTCAAGCACAACGGCCGCCCGCTCTACGAATATGCCCGTGAAGGGATCGAGATCGAGCGGGAAGCCCGTCCCATCACCATCTTCGAACTCAAGCTGCTCGGCTTCGAGGGGGACGAGGTGAAGCTGGAAGTGCATTGCAGCAAGGGTACCTATATCCGCTCCCTGGTAGACGATCTGGGGGAAGTGCTGGGCTGTGGCGCTCACGTCACCCAGCTGCGTCGCACCCAGGTGGCGAGCTACCCCTACGAGCGGATGCTGACCCTGGAGCAGCTCGAGTGTATCTTCGAGCAGGCCAAGGCCGAAAGCATTCCGCCACGGGAGCAGCTGGATCCCCTGTTGCTGCCGATGGACACCGCTGTGGCCTCTCTGCCCGAGGTGAACATGCTGGTCGCCGTGGCCGCCTATGTGAACCAGGGTCAGGCCGTGCAGGTGGCAGGTAGCCCCCAAAGTGGCCAGGTCCGCATGACGGTTGGCCCGGAGCGCGAATTCATCGGGGTTGGCGAGATCGATGACGAGGGGCGCGTGGCGCCCAAGCGTCTGGTTCGCTACCATGACGAGGAGTGATCCTCAGGTGGTATCGTTCTGTCACGCGTCTTTCCCGTTGCGAAAAGGGGCCGGGACGATTATGATACCGCCCTCATTTCACGGCTGAATTAGAGATTGGCTGTGAACCTTTAAACACTCTACTGGAGTAATACCATGTCTCTAAATGCTGAGATCAAAGCTCAAATCGTTGCCGACAACGCTCGTGGCGCCAACGACACCGGTTCCCCCGAAGTGCAAGTTGCCCTGCTGACTGCCCAGATCAACCATCTGCAAGGTCACTTCAAGGAGCACGCCAAGGATCACCACGGTCGTCGCGGTCTGCTGCGCATGGTTTCCCAGCGTCGTAAGCTGCTGGACTACCTGAAGCGTAAAGACGTTCAGCGCTACGCTGCTCTGATCGCCAAGCTGGGTCTGCGTCGTTAATCGACCATCAGATTTCGCAAAAAAGGGGAACCGCGAGGTTCCCCTTTTTTATTGCCCGTTTCAAACAGGATGCAGGCCGTTGCCTGCCTCACAGAATTGACGTCCGCGCTTACCTTTTGATGCGAATCAAGTATACTTGCACGCGAATTTAAAGCGCCAAATTGTTAAAAGGAAATTCACGTGAATCCTATTGTAAAGTCATTCCAGTACGGTCAACACACCGTCACACTGGAAACCGGTGTGATGGCCCGTCAAGCCACTGCGGCCGTCATGGTCAGCATGGACGATACCTGTGTCTTCGTGACTGTCGTTGGCAAGAAAGAGGCCGATCACGGCCGTGATTTCTTCCCGCTGACCGTCAACTATCAGGAGCGTACCTATGCTGCTGGTCGTATCCCGGGTGGTTTCTTCCGTCGTGAAGGCCGTCCGAGCGAGGGTGAGACCCTCATCTCCCGTCTGATCGACCGTCCCATCCGTCCGCTGTTCCCGGAAGGCTTCCTCAATGAGGTTCAGGTGGTTGCCACCGTCATGTCCGTGAACCCGGCCGTTTCTCCCGACATCGTTGCCATGATCGGTGCCTCCGCGGCCCTGGCCATCTCCGGCATCCCGTTCGGCGGCCCGATCGGTGCAGCCCGCGTGGGTTACATGAACGGCCAGTACGTGCTGAACCCGACCACCACCGAACTGCCCCAGAGCGATCTGGATCTGGTGGTTGCCGGTACTGCCAATGCGGTGCTGATGGTGGAATCCGAAGCAGCCATCCTCTCCGAAGAGGTGATGCTGGGCGCCGTGGTCTACGGTCACGAGCAGATGCAGACCGTGATCAACGCCATCAATGAATTCGCTGCCGACGTCGGTACCAAGCCCTGGGACTGGACCCCGCCTGCCGTCAACGAAGCGCTGAAAGCCAAAGTTGCCGAACTGGCCACAGCTGAACTGGGTGAAGCCTACCGTATCACCGAGAAGGCTGTTCGTTACGAAACCATCGCTGCCATCAAGGGCCGCGTGGTCGAGCAAGTCATCGCATCCGGCGTGGAAGAAGATGCCAAGAAGATCGGCGAAGAGTTCCACAGCCTGGAGAGCCGCATCGTCCGTGGTCGCGTCGTACGTGGTGAGCCGCGTATCGACGGTCGCGATCCGGAAATGATCCGCGCCCTCTCCGTCGGTACCGGCATCCTGCCCCGTGCCCACGGTTCTGCCCTGTTCACCCGTGGTGAAACCCAGGCCATCGTGGTGGCCACTCTGGGTACCGAGCGTGACGCCCAGAACATCGACGAGCTGACCGGCAACCGCGCCGATCGCTTCATGCTGCACTACAACTTCCCGCCCTACTGCGTCGGCGAGACCGGCATGATGGGCAGCCCGAAGCGTCGTGAAATCGGTCACGGCCGTCTGGCCAAGCGCGGCGTTGCTGCCGTGATGCCGAGCGCCGCCGAGTTCCCGTACGTGGTGCGCGTAGTCTCTGAAATCACCGAATCCAACGGTTCCTCCTCCATGGCGTCTGTCTGTGGTTCCTCCCTGGCGCTGATGGATGCCGGTGTGCCGATCAAGGCCTCCGTTGCCGGTATCGCCATGGGTCTGGTGAAGGAAGAAGAAGGTTTCGTCGTGCTGTCCGACATCCTGGGTGACGAAGATCACCTGGGCGACATGGACTTCAAGGTAGCCGGTACCAGCGAAGGTGTGACCGCGCTGCAGATGGACATCAAGATCGAAGGCATCACCAAAGAGATCATGGAGATTGCGCTGAAGCAAGCTCGTGGCGCTCGTCTGCACATCCTGAAGGTGATGGACGAAGCTATCCAGGCTCCCCGTGCCCAGATCTCCGATTTCGCACCGCGCATCCACACCATCAAGATCAATCCTGAGAAGATCAAGGACGTGATCGGCAAGGGTGGTTCCGTGATCCGTGCCCTGACCGAAGAGACCGGCACCAACATCGAGCTGGATGATGACGGTACCGTTCGCATCTCCGCCGTGGCCAACGAAGCCGCCATGGAAGCGATCCGCCGCATCGAGGCCATCACCGCCGAGATCGAAGTGAACCGCATCTACGAAGGCAAGGTCGTGCGCCTGGCTGACTTCGGCGCCTTCGTCAACATCCTGCCGGGTAAAGACGGTCTGGTGCACATCTCCCAGATCACCGATGCCCGCGTGCAGAACGTGGCCGACTTCCTGAAAATCGGTGACGTGGTGAAGGTGAAGGTACTGGAAGTGGACCGTCAGGGCCGTGTGCGTCTCTCCATCAAGGAAGCGAACGCACCGACCGAAGCGGCTGCTGCTCCTGCTGCCGTTGCCGTCGAAGAGCCGGCTGCCGAATAAGGCTGCCGTATGTGAAAGAGCCGACCCTTGGGTCGGCTTTTTTGTGCCTGTCGCCCGGCATGGCGCAGATTGTCTCCTTGTTCCTTTTGGCGCCCCTTGATATAAGGGACTGCCCCGCTTCGTTGGCAAAAGGAATTGCAGCATGTCATGGGCCTACCTCAGGCAGTTTCCTTCCCTGGTCTGGATCGTCATCCTGGGCACTTTCATGGTGCGTACCACCTTCTTCATGGTCTGGCCCTTTCTCTCCATCCTGCTCTACCGTGACTACGGACTTTCGGCGACCCTGATAGGCCTGATCCTGGGGGCCACGGCGGCGCTTTCCACTCTTGTCAGCTTCTATGGCGGCTGGCTCTCGGACAAATGGGGGCGGCGCAACATCCTGCTGTTCGGCTGCCTGGTTTCCGCCGCCAGTGTGGCCCTGCTCGGCCTCTCCCACCAGGTGGGCTGGCTGGCACTCGGGGTGATCGGCAGCGGACTCTCCTACGGGCTCATCGACTCACCGGGCAAGGCACTGATGGCCGACAATCTGGCCGAGCCCAAAGCCCGTGAGCTGGCGCTGCACCTGCGTTATTTCCTGCTCAACCTGGGGGCGGCCATCGGTCCTCTGCTCGGCGTCACCTATGGCCTGAGCGCGCGTCAGGAGACCTTCCTGTTGCTCAGTGCCAGCTATCTGCTGCTCATGTACAGGATCTTTAGCTACAACCAATTGAAATAGATAGAAAAAAGGCTTCGTTTGTGATCTGATTTAATCGCAAAAAAAAACCGACACGCCCGAAGCCATGACTATTATCAATGCA
>NZ_JBLUXC010000037.1:0-44044 GCF_048276795.1 Aeromonas sp. PS2Canimalfood6 | reverse complement strand
CGTGGTGCAATCAGGCCGCCCGATGAAGCAGGAACCCGGTACTGCGCGAGCAGCTATCACCCAGTAATGGGAATCCCCCTCCTGTGACGCGAAGCGCTAAGGTGGGGGAGGATGTCAACAAGGTTTCCGGATCTACCTTAGGCCATCGGCACATCAACCGATCATCACGACCGAACTCTGGTCTGACAGAGAGTGCTTACACCTGAGGAAAGAACAATGAAAAAGACAGCATTGACGATGGCCATCTCCAGCCTGCTGCTGGCCGGTGGTGCACAGGCCGCCAACGTTTACGATCAGAATGGTACCAAACTGGACATCGGCGGCCGCGTCAACGGCATGTACTACGGCACCGATGACAATGCCACCGAAGGCGATGCCAGCTACCTGCGTCTGCACATCGCAGGTGAAACCAAGGTTGACGAGGATCTGACCGCGTTCGGCTTCGCCGAGTACAACCTGCCGGTCTCCGGTTCTGACAACGACGAGCTGCGTTACGCCTATGCGGGCATCAAGCACGATCGCTTCGGTGCCTTCAGTTACGGTCGCCAGGACGGTCTGTTCACCAAGGCGGTGAACAACTACACCGACGTGCTGCCGGAGTGGGGTGGTGATGGTCTGGGCAAGGACACCGAGGTGTTCGGCACCGGCCGTACCAACGGCCTGGCACAGTACATGTACAACTGGCAGGGGCTGACCCTGGGTGCCCAGTTCACCGGCAACAACGACCCGCAGAACGCGAGCCGCAGCGAGCGCGTCGGTCCGAACAGCACCTGGAGCCCGAAAGGTTCTTCCGAGGGGTATGCCCTCTCTGCCAACTATGACTTCAACATGGGCCTGAGCCTGGGTGCCGCCTACAACCAGGCTGGCAAGACCGACGAGCAGGCCGAGAACGTGAGCTTCGGCGGCGACAACGACGCCAAGCTGTTCGGGGTGGGCGCCAAGTATGCCGTCGGCAACCTCTACATGGCCGCCACCTACTCCCACGGTGAAGATCACCTCTTCGTGGACACCGGCTCCATGCGCGGTTACGCCGAGAAGATGGATGGCTACGAAGCGGTCGTGCAGTACAACATCACGCCGAAGTTCAAGCCCTCTCTGGCCTACCTGCGTACCGACGTGAAGGACAGCGCTCACGGCATCGATGACACCGCGACCGAATACGTCTCCGTGGGTGCCTGGTACAACTTCACCGACAACTTCAATGCCTACGTGGACTACAAGATCAACCTGCTGGACGAAGTGGGTTCCACCGGCAAGAACAGCCTGAACAAGTCCACCGACGACATCGTCGCCGTGGCCCTGCAGTACAACTTCTAAGTCGTCCCGGACGCACTGCACATCCCAGGACCGGCCCATGTGGCCGGTCTTTTTGTTGCTGGCGGACCGCGCTGGATGACAAGAGCGGCACGCCGGGGTTCAGCAATGCCCCTGTGTGGTCGATACCCTTGTTGTCGGGGCCGGTGCGTGGCTGTGCTTGCCATGAGGCAGTGATGGGGCGATGATCACGCCCCGTGGTCAAGATCCTATCTTTCCTCGACGCTTTTCATTATTTCTATATAGGCTTGCGTTGTCCCGACAGGGAAAGCGGGGCTGGTTGGCATGTCGCAGCTCCGGTGCGGGGCAATTTCGGGAAATGGACGTAAGGGCGTTATATGGCGAGCATATTGGATTCAGTGGATCAACGTACCCAGCTTGTAGGGGAGAATCGCCTGGAACTGCTGATGTTCCGTTTGGGTGCCCAGCAACTGTTTGCGATCAACGTCTTCAAGGTGCGGGAAGTGGTCAAGCTGCCCCATCTGAACAAGATGCCGGGGTCCCACCACAACATCAGCGGTGTCGCCAACATTCGCGGCGTCTCCATCCCCGTCATCAACCTGCGCGGTGCCATCGGGATGCGTCCCATGGCCATCGATCAGGAGTCCAACCTCATCATCACCGAGTACAACCGCACCATTCAGGGGTTCCTGGTGGGGCAGGTGGCCCACATCGTCAACATGACCTGGAAGGACATACTGCCGCCGCCCCGTTCGGCGGGTCGTGCCAACTACCTCACCGCCATCACCCGCATCCCGGAAGGGGGTGTCGACCAGATCGTCGAGATCATCGACGTGGAGAAGGTGCTGGCGGAGATCATCACCTATGACGTGCGCATCTCGTCCGAGGTGCTGGACGAGGAGATCCTGCCCCAGATGCAGGGACGCCGGGTGCTCATCGTCGATGACTCCAGCACGGCCCGCAACCAGGTGCGCGAGACCCTCGCCCAGCTCGGGCTCGAGGTCATCGAGTGCCAGGACGGCTTGCAGGCCCTCAAGTTGCTCAAGGGGTGGTGCGATGCGGGCAAGAAGGTGACCGACGAGATCATGCTGATGATCACGGACGCCGAGATGCCGGAGATGGATGGTTATCGCCTGACTCACGAGGTGCGCAGCGATCCGCGCATGTCCGATCTCTTCATCACCCTTAATACCTCCCTGAGCGGCAACTTCAACGAGGCCATGGTCAAGAAGGTGGGGTGTGATCGCTTCATCTCCAAATTCCAGCCCGACTTGCTGGTGGACGTGGCCCAGCAGCGGATGCGGCAGATCCTGGGCCGTTGAACCCGGCACGCCGAACCATGAAAAAGCCCCCGCCATGCGGGGGCTTTTTGCTGGGCAAGGGGAAGGGCCAGGGGCCCGGCCACCGGGCTATTGTGTCAGCAGAGGCTCGACAAAGCGGGCGACCTTGTCGCGGATCCGGGGCTGGGCGGCGGCCGTCGGGTGCAGTCCATCGTTCATCATGAGTTCAGGGCGCAGCACAATATCATCCAGAAAGAAGGGCATCAGCGGCAGGTCGTTGGCCTTCGCAAGATCCGGGAAGATCTGCTCGAACTGTTGCAGATAGCGCGCCCCATAGTTGCGGGGCAGCAGGATCTGGGTCAGCACCGTCTTCGCCTGGTGCGCCCGGGTGAGCTCGATCATCTTGGTCAGGTTGGCCCGGGTGATGGCGGGAGCAAAGCCCCGCAGCCCGTCGTTGGCGCCGAGTTCGATCAACACCCAGTCCGGTTTGTGGGTTTCGAGCAGGGCGGGCAGGCGGGCCAGGCCGCCCTGGGTCGTTTCACCGCTGATGCTGGCATTGATGAGGGTGTGTTCTCCCCCCTGCTGTTGCCACTTTTCATTGAGCAGGGCAGGCCAGCTCTGTTCGGCCTGCATCTGGTAGCCGGCGCTCAGGCTGTCGCCCAGTACCAGCAGGGTCTGGGCCTGGACGGACGCTGCCCAGCAGCACAGGCAACTCACGGCAAACAAGAGACGCATCATGCAGTCAACTCCCACGTTCTATTGTCATTACAGGTTCAGGCAAACAGGATACCCAAGATGAGTTCAACGCCCATTATCGCCGTCAGGGGGCTCGGTAAAACCGTTCGCCTCGGTCAGGAAAGCCTCACCATCCTTGAAGGGATCGATCTGCAAGTCAATACCGGCGAGACGCTGGCGCTGGTCGGTGCGTCCGGTTCCGGCAAGTCCACTCTGCTCGGTTTGCTGGCCGGTCTCGATCTGCCGAGCAGCGGCGAGATAGAGATCCTCGGCCACTCCCTCACCCGGCTGGACGAGGAGGGACGCGCCAGGCTGCGGGCCGAGCAGGTGGGGTTCGTGTTCCAGTCGTTCCTGCTGCTGCCCACCCTGAGCGCCCTGGAGAACGTCATGTTGCCGGCCGAGCTGCGGGGGGAGACCGACAGCGAGCCCCGTGCCCGGGAGCTGCTGGCCCAGGTCGGTCTGGGAGAGCGGTTGCACCACCTGCCGCCGCGCCTCTCCGGCGGCGAGCAGCAGCGGGTCGCCATTGCCCGTGCCTTCATGACCCGCCCCAGCCTGCTGCTGGCGGACGAGCCCACCGGCAACCTCGACAGCAAGACCGGGGAGACGGTGATCGAACTGCTGTTTCGTCTCAACCGCGAGCACAACACCACCCTGGTGGTGGTGACCCATGACCATGAGCTGGCCCAGCGCTGCCAGCGGCAGCTGGTGATGTCAGCCGGGCGGCTGGAGGCACAGGCTGTCATGGCGGCCAGGGTGGGAGAGCTGTCATGAGTCAGTGGAGACAGAGCTGCACCAGGGGATCGCTGGCAGCAGCATGGACGGTGAGGGAGGCGTCATGAGTCAGTGGCGACTGGGATTGAAGCTGCTGCGCCGGGAAGGGTTCAGTGGCGAGCTGCGCTGGTTTGTGCTGGCGCTGGCGCTGAGCGTCGCCTGCGTGCTCAGCGTGGCTCTGGTGGCGGATCGGCTGGATGCGGGGCTCAAGGCCTCCGGGCGGGATTTCATCGGAGGGGACAGGGTGCTGCGCTCCGCGACGCCGGCACCGGCAGAGTGGCTGGCGCAGGCGCATCAGGAGGGGCTTGCCGTGCAGACCACGGTCAGCTTCAACAGCATGCTGTTTCACGGCGATACCCTGCAACTGGCCTCCATCCGCGCCGTGCCCGGGGATTTTCCCTTCTACGGCAAGCTGGAGCTCACTCCCCAGCGCGCCCCGGCGCCCGGCGAGATCTGGCTCTCCGCCAGGGTGATGCAGCTGCTCGGCGCCAAGGTGGGGGAGGTACTCGAGGTCGGCAACACTCGGCTGACGGTGGCTGGGGAGTTGGGCCAGGAGCCGGATCAGGGGTTCAGTCCCTTCCAGATGGCGCCAAGGGCCTTGATCCACAGCGCCGATATCGAGGCGACCGGGGCCCTGCTGCCGGGCAGTCGCCAGCAGTGGCGCTATCTCGTCAAGGGGCCCCGCGACGCCATCGCCCGCTATGAGGCCTGGCTCAACCCCAGGCTGAGCGCCGGGCAGAAGCTCGTCAAACCCGACGATCAGGGTACCCAGGTGGGGAAATCCCTGGGCAATGCCGAGCGCTTCTTCCGTCTGGCATCCCTTGCCGGCGTGCTGCTCGGCGCCCTGGCCATGGGGATAGCGGTGCGCCATTTCGCCGAGCGCCAGACCAACATGGTGGCCCTGCTCAAGACCCTGGGGGCCTCACGGCGCACCCTGTGGCAACTGATGGGCACCCTGCTGTTCTCCCTGACCCTGGTGGGGGCCCTGATGGGGCTGGTGGCGGGCAGCGCCATGCAGTGGCTGACCCTGAACCTGCTGGGGGAGCTGCTGCCTGCGGATCTGCCGCCCCCCTCCTGGCGACCCTTCGCCCTGGGCCTCGCGGTCGCCTTCTTCATCACCCTGATGCTGGCGTTCGTTCCCTTCCTGAGGCTGCTCAAGGTACCGCCGCTGCGGGTGCTGCGCCGGGAACTGGAGGCGGGGATCCCCCCCTGGCTGACGGTGCCCGTGGGGCTCATCGGGCTGTTTGCCCTGGTGTGGGGCTTTACCGCCGACATCAGGCTGGCCTGCGGGCTCATCGGTGGCATGGGGGTGTTGATGGCGCTGCTGGCCCTGCTCGCCTCCGTGCTGCTGCGTCTTGGCAGTCGGCTCAAGGGGCCCCATGCCCTGCGCCTGGCCATCAATCACCTCTCCCGTGAGCGGGGCAGTGGTCTGTTCCAGCTGGCGGGTTTCGCCCTGGCCCTGATGCTGTTCGGGCTGCTGTGGGCAGCGCGGGTCGATCTGCTGGAGGATTTTTCCACCCGGTTGCCTGCCGATGCCCCGAACCGCTTCCTGGTCAATGTGGCGGACAGCGAGCGGGAAGGGATCCTGGCCGATCTGCACCAGGCCGGGGCCATGACCTCGGACTTCTACCCCATGGTGCGCGGGCGCCTGACCCGTATCGCCGGTGAGGCGGTGGGGGAGGATGCGGCGCGGGAGGGGGTGGACAGAGAGCTCAACTTCACCACCACATCGGCCCTGCCCGCCGACAACAAGGTCACTGCCGGTCAATGGCTGGCCGGCAAGGGGGAGGTCTCCGTCGACGAGGCGCTGGCGGGACGGCTCGGCATCGCGCTCGGAGACGTGCTCGGCTTCACCATAGAGGGGCGGGCGTTCGAGGCCAGGGTGACCAGCCTGAGGTCCATCAAGTGGGACAACATGAGGCCGAACTTCTACATGATCTTCTCGCCGGACGTGTTGGCCCCCTTCTCCCAGACCTGGCTCGGCAGCTATCGTCTGCCGCCTGAGGGGCGAGGGGCAGAGGTGGAACTCATCCGCCGCCACCCCACGGTGAGCCTCATCGATGTGGAGGATCTGATAGGCCGCCTCACCCTGGTCTCCGATCAGGTGAGCCGCGCCCTGGGGTTGATGCTCGGGCTGGTGACGGTGGCCGCCCTGCTGGTGCTGCTGACCCAGACCCAGGCCGGCATGGCCCATCGGCGCCGGGAGCTGCTGCTGATGCGCACCTTGGGGGCGGGCAGCGCCCTGCTCGAGAAGATGCTGCGCTGGGAGCTGGTGGCGAGCGGTGCCCTGGCAGGGCTCTGCGCCGCCATGGTGGTGGAGCTCTGCTCCTTCGGTCTGCAGTGGTGGTGGGAGGGGGCGCAGTGGCAGTTCCACTGGGCCATCTGGGTTGCACTCCCCCTGCTTGGGGCCGTGCTGGTGACCCTGGCCGGACAGGGCATGCGCCGCCAACTGCTGGCGGGTACCCTGAGCGACCGGCTCAGGGGGTTGGGGCAGGGGCTGCTCTGATGGCTCGACACATCCCGACCTAGGTCGGGATGCGTCACTGGGTCAACGGGGTGAGTGCAGCAGATTGTCCAGAGCGCCGGGCAGGGCCGGGAAGCTGAAGTGAAAACCGGCCTGCTGCAAGCGGGCGGGCAGCGCGTGCTGTCCGGTGAGCAGCAGATCCGCCGCCTCTCCCATCAGGAGTCGCAGGAGGGGGGCCGGTACGAAGAAGAGGTGCGGGCGATGGAGCGTGGCGGCCAGGGTCTCGCTGAATCGGCGATTGCTGACCGGTTGCGGGGCCGTGCCGTTGAAGATGCCGTCACACTCGCCGTGCTCGATGAGAAACAGCATGGCCCGCACCAGATCCTGCACGTGGATCCAGCTCATCATCTGGGTGCCGCTGCCCATGGGGCCGCCGAGGCCGAGGCGGTAAGGGGGCAGCATCCTGGGCAAGGCGCCCCCCTCCATGCCGAGTACCAGGCCGATGCGCAGGATGCAGACCCGGGTCCGGGGCCCGCGGGCCTGCAGGGCCAGTTGCTCCCAGCGCTGGCAGAGCCGGTGGGTGAACTCGTCGTGGGGCTGGTCGAACCCTTCATCCAGCGGCTCGTCCCCCTGACGGCCATACCAGCCGATGGCGGAGGCGTTGAGCAGCAGCCTGGGGGGGCGGTTGGAGAGCTTGACGAGATCCACCAGCTGTTCGGTCAGCAGCCAGCGGCTGTTGCAGAGCAACTGCTTGCGGGACTCGCTCCAGCGTCCGGCGGCGATGGGTTCGCCGGCCAGGTTGATGACGATGTCCACGTCATTGAGGTGATCCAGCCTGTCCAGACTGTCCAGCAGGGTGACATCGTGGCCGAGCAGCTCGTAGGCCCGGCTGCCCTGGCGGGTCAGCACGACGACTTCGTGCGCCACCTTGAGGTGTGCCACCAGACGGCGGCCGATAAACCCCGTGCCCCCCGTGATCAGTATCTTCATGTCCTGCCTCCCTGACGCTCTAGGGTCTACTCTAGAGCCTGGGTGCCCGATGGACAAGCTCCTGTTTTTATGAGCATTATGATTTTTGTCTCCCAAGACGCCGCCCCCTTTGTCCACGGGGTTGCCGGGCTTTGCGACCACGGGGGGCGCCGTGGCGCGGCGGTATCAGGGGCTCATTCCGGCTTGCCAAACGGGCGCCAGCGGGTAAACTCGAGCGCTTTTTCGCCATGTTCATGAGGGCCGTTATGCCATTTCGACGTTTGAAGGTGCGTCAATTCTATGTCCGGCTGCTCTGTGCCTTGCTGGCCGGTCTGTTGCCCATGCTCCTTGGGCTCGTCATCGTCATCTGGCAGACCGCCACCGGCGTGAAACAGGATGCGGTGGCGCGCCTGGAACATGCCAGGGTCATGTTCGACCGCACTCTGGACAATGCCCAGTTGGCGGCGTCGGCCCTCACCGGCAGCCTGGGCAGGCCCTGTCTCGAGGTGGTGCAGGGGCTCAGGGATCAGGTGGCCACGGTGCCGGATGTGCGCAGCGTCAACCTGGCCAGGGGGGATCGGATCTACTGCTCTTCTCTCTATGGCCCGGTCGATGGCGGCATCAAACTGGATGACTATGTCGGGGGCAGGCTCGACCTGATGAAGGGCAACCCGGTCACCCCGAATCGCCCCCTCATCGCCTACCGGGAAGAGGTGGGCGAGTTCAGCGTGCTGGTGGGGGTCGACGGCTACTACCTGCTCAACATCCTGGACATGCTGAGCCGCAACTCCCCACTGGGGCTGGTGGTCGGCAACGAGATGCTGCTGCGAAACAGCGAACTCACCGACAAGCTGATCCCCAAGGATCGCAATGGCTATCTCGAACAGGTCTCGACCAGGTACCCGTTCAAGGTAGTGACCACGGTGTCGGTGGATGAGTACCGTGCCCACATCTGGGACTACTCCAAGGTGGGCGTCATTATTTATCCTTTGCTGAGCCTGCTGCTCGGGGTGGCGGTCTTCTGGCTGATGGGCCGTTCGACGTCGCCGGCCCAGGAGCTGAAACGGGCACTCTCCCAGCAGGAGTTCATCCCCTATCTGCAACCCGTGGTGAACGGGGAGGACGGCCAATGGAGCGGTTGTGAGGTGCTGATGCGCTGGCAACACCCCCGTCAGGGGATGATCTCGCCGGATCGCTTCATTCCCCTGGCAGAGGACAGTGGTCTCATCGTGCCCATGACCCGGCTGCTGATGGCGCAGGTGCGCGAACAGTTTGCGGGCAAGGCGCACCATCTGCCGCGAGGGTTCCACTTCGGCTTCAACATCAGCGCCAGCCACTGCAAGGATCTGAGCCTGGTGGAAGATTGCCGGGATTTCATCAACGCCTTCAAGGGAAATCCCATCAAGCTGGTGCTGGAGCTGACCGAGCGCGAGCTCATCGTGGCGGACGAGACGACGGACCGGCTCTTTGCCGAGCTCCATGCCCTCGGGGTCTTCATCGCCATCGACGATTTCGGCACCGGCCACTCCAGCCTGACCTACCTGCAGACCTTCCAGGTCGACTTCCTCAAGATCGATCAGAGCTTCGTCGGCATGATTGGGTCGGACGCGCTCTCCAGCCACATCGTGGAGAACGTCATCGATCTGGCGACCCGGCTCGGTCTGCAACTGGTGGCGGAAGGGGTGGAGAATCAGGTGCAGGCCGACTATCTGAAGGCCCGCGAGGTGACCTTCCTGCAAGGCTATCTGTTTGGCAGGCCCATGCCCATGAAGGAGTTTGTCAGCCAGCTGGCCGGGCAGGGGCGCTGAGAGGAAAGCGCGAGGCAAAAAAAAACCAGCGACCGGGTCGCTGGTTTTTTTATGGCCGGATGGCTCAGAGCATGCGGGCCAGGGCGCGGCACAGACGCTGAACACCCTCTTCCGTGGTCGCCTCATCCACACAGGAGAAGCTCAGGCGCAGGGTGTTCTGGATCTCGGGGCGCACATAGAAGGGGGCGCCGGGCACGAAGGCAACCTTCTCCTTGATGGCCTCGTCGAACAGGGCCATGGCACTGACGCTGGGCGGCAGGGTCAGCCAGAGGAACATGCCCCCCTCGGGCCGGGTGTAGCTGACGCCGGGCGGGCAGTGGCGCGTCAGGGCGGCTTCCATGGCGGCACGCTGGCGACCATAGACCTCCTTGATCTTCTCCAGGTGAGCGTCGAGGGAGTTGTCGGTCAGGAAGCGGTGCAGCACCTGCTGGCTGAAGGCGTTGCTGTGCAGGTCGGTGGCCTGCTTGGCGATGGTGACCTTCTTGCGCAGCCAGTCCGGCACCACCATCCAGCCCAGGCGGAAGGCGGGCACCACCGTCTTGGAGAAGGACCCGAGCAGCACGGTGTTGTGGGGGGCCAGCTTGGCGATGGGAGGGAGGTGTTCCCCCTCGAAGCGCAGCTCGCCATAGGGGTCGTCTTCCACCATCAGCAGATCGTGGCGCACCAGGCGCTCCGCCAGGGCTTCCCGGTTGGCGCGGCTGTAGGAAACACCGCTCGGATTCTGGAAGTTGGGCACGCCGTAGAGCAGCCTGGCGCTGGAGCCCTGCTCCAGCAGCGCATCCAGCGCGGCCAGATCCAGCCCCTCTTCCGCCAGGGTAATGGGCTTGAAATTCGGTTGATAGACGGAGAACGCCTGGATGGCGCCAAGGTAGCCCGGCTCTTCGATGATGAGATCCTGCCCCTCGTTCACCAGCACCTTGCCCAGCAGATCCAGCGCCTGCTGGGAGCCGCTGGTGATGAGGATGTTGTCAGGATTGACGGCCATGCCGTGGCGGCTCAGGTAGCGATCGGCGATGAACTGGCGCAGCGGGGCAAAGCCCTCGGTGGTGGCGTATTGCAGCGCGGCGGCTCCCTGCTCGCGCAGCACGTCCTGGCACGCTTGCTCGATGGCCTTGACCGGGAACAGATGGGGGTTGGGCAGGCCGCCGGCGAAGGAGATGATCTCCGGATTGGCGGCAACTTTGAGGATTTCGCGGATAAAGGAAGGCTCGACCTTCTCGAAGCGCTGGGCAAAAAACGGCTGCATAGGGTTCTCTCTGACTAGGTGGCGGTCGCTCCATTCAACCGCCAGGTTATCCGTTTGTATCAGATTTCAGAAATGAGGCAATGGCTGTCACAAAAATCCATAAAAAAGGGCAGGTTTGGCACCTGCCCGAATTTTATCGTCCCGACCCCGGTCAGGGGCGCAAAAACCCCTGTCAGGGGGGCATCGGGCGGGATGGGGGTCAGAGCCCCGGCGTCTTGAGGAAGCGGATCATCAGGTCGGTATTGGCCCCGAGCTGCTGCTCAATCCGGCCCGGGAAGAGCTCGGCCATCTTGTCGAGGCGATCATGCTCCGTGTGCCAGATCTTGCCCCACTGGGTCTCGCTGTCCCGGTCGCAGGCGCTCTTGGTGGCGTCGTCGTAGCAGTCCCACAGCGCCGGATTGGTGCTTTGGGAGTAGCCGTCATAGCCATCTTCCCCGTTGATGGTGAAGTTGGTGGCCTCCACGTAGGCGATGGGCACCCCCAGGCAGGCAAAGGGGGCATGATCGGACCAGCTGCCGGTCTCCCCTTCCGGGTAGCCGGGGTAGCTCGGGTGGATGGCGAACGGGGTGGCGGTCTGCTGGGAGATGGCCAGCAGGCGATCGCGCACCTTGGGATCGAAGCTGTAGCGGCTCGGGTCGGTGCAGTTGTACTCGGCCACGTCGGAGTGGGCCGAGTGGACATAGACGATGTCACCCCCGGCGATGGTGTCGTAGTTCACCATGGCCAGCAGCTTGGCGACGGCATCGGTGTCGAGACTGGCGGCATAGGCTTTGGATCCGTTGAGGCCGTTCTCCTCGGCGCCGAAGAAGGCGAAACGCACCGTGTAGGGCAGGGTCTCTCCCTTGAGTGCCTCGGCAACCGCCAGCAGGGCGGCGACGCCAGCCCCGTTGTCGGTGGCGCCTTCGGATCCTTTCTTCTCGCCGGTGCTGTCATAGTGGGCACCGATGAGGATCACCCTGTCGCTCTGACCCTTGAGCTCGGCGACGATGTTCTGGGAGGTGCGTTCGGTGCCGCCCCGGGTGTAGGTGAACGGCTGGTTCTGCACCTCGTAGCCCCAACCGGCCAGGTGATCCTGGATCCAGGCGGCGGCGCGGGTTTCGGCCTCGGTGCCTGTGGGACGAGCGCCTATCCCTTCTGCGCCAGAGCTCAGTTGCACCAGAAATTCATGGGCCTGAGCTGCGGGGGCAGGGGGTTGGGAGTCGTTGTCAGAGGGGTTGCAACCGGCCAGCAGGGCAGGCAGGACGAGGGCCAAGAGGGTTTTCTTCATACTGCAATCCTTTGTTGTATATGGTTTTATTTTTCCGCGTCAGGATGAACCTGACGTCCGGCAGATTCTGTGAAGGGGGTGGCATTTGTCAACCTTGTCGGTGGATGTGGGCAGTCCCGGGGGATTTGTTGTGGGAAACACTTGCGCCTTGTGCCTATCTTGGGATAATTCGCTCCCCTGTTTTTGCGAACTGATGCAATAACGAGCGATCCATTTATGTCGGCTCTGTTCCAGAGCGATGCAATAACGAGCAATTTACTATGTCTGTGACCCAAGATGTGTTTAACGAAGACGGCAAGTTCATGCGCAAGATCCGCAGCTTCGTCCGTCGCGAAGGCCGCCTGACCAAAGGGCAGGAGAAGGCCCTGGAAGAGCTCTGGCCGGTCATGGGCATCGATTTCGCACCAGAGCCGCTCGACATGGTGGCCCTGTTTGGCCGCGAGGCACCCGTGGTGCTGGAGATCGGGTTCGGCATGGGCGCCTCCCTGGTGGAGATGGCCAAGAACGCCCCCGAGAAGAACTTCATCGGCATCGAGGTGCACTCTCCGGGTGTAGGCGCCTGCCTTGGCACCGCCCAGGAGGCGGGCGTCACCAACCTGCGCGTCATCTGCCACGATGCGGTGGAAGTGCTGGAGCACATGATCCCGAACGGTTCTCTCTCCTGCCTGCAGCTCTTCTTCCCAGACCCCTGGCACAAGAGCCGCCACCACAAGCGTCGCATCGTGCAGCCTGCCTTTGCCCAGGATATCCGCCAGAAGCTTGCCATCGGTGGCGTCTTCCACATGGCCACCGACTGGGAGAACTACGCCGAGCACATGCTGGAGGTGATGAGCGCCGCCGAGGGGTACGAGAACACCTCCGCCACCGGCAACTGGGTGCCCCGTCCCGACTGGCGCCCCCTGACCAAATTCGAGCAGCGTGGCCATCGTCTGGGCCACGGTGTCTGGGATCTGATTTTCAAACGAGTCAACTGAGTCAACGTATCAACTAAGGAGCTATCATGGCCAACCGTAGCCGCCGTCTGCGTAAGAAACTGCGCGTCGATGAATTCCAGGAAATGGGGTTCGACATCAGTTTCAACTTCCCGGTCGGCACCGCCGAAGAGACCATTGATGCCGTGGTCGATGCGCTGATCGACGAGGTGATTGAGCCTCGCAAGCTGGCCTTCGCCGGCTCGGGTCACCTGGCCTGGGAAGGGATGATCTGCACCCAGCAGCTCGGCAAGTGCACCGACGAAGACCGTTCCGCCGTTCAGACCTGGCTGCAAGGCAAAGGGCTGGAGGCCGTGGTGGTCACCGAGCTGTTCGATCTCTGGTACGGCGAGCCGGCCTGATATCTGACTGCCTCCCGGGCAGATAGAAAATCCCGCCGCCGGCGGGATTTTTGTCGGTGGGCTGGCCCCGCCTCGTTTCACGTCATGGAATAGCCAATGGTGTTGTCATCCGAATTACTGGCCGGCATCCTGGAAGAGGTGCGTCCGCTGCTCGGGCAGGGGAAGGTGGCCGATTACATTCCCGCCCTGGCCCAGGTGCCTGCCGACCGGCTGGGGATCGCGGTCTGTACCGTTGAAGGGGAATTGTTCACCGCAGGTGACGCTTTCGAGCCCTTCTCCATCCAGAGTATCTCCAAGGCCCTGAGCCTCACGCTGGCCTTGACCCTCTATCAGGAGGAGGAGATCTGGGCTCGGGTGGGCAAGGAGCCCTCCGGTCAGCCGTTCAACTCCCTCGTCCAGCTGGAGTTCGAGCAGGGCATTCCCCGCAACCCCTTTATCAACGCCGGTGCCCTGGTGGTGAGCGATCTGCTGGAAACCCGGCTCACCGCTCCTCGCCAACGCACTCTGGAGCTGGTACGCCGCCTGTGCGGCAACCCGGCCATCATGGCGGATCAGGTGGTGGCGCGCTCCGAGTACCAGCACTCCGCCCGCAATGCCGCCATCGCTTATCTGATGAAGGCCTATGGCAACTTCGAGAACGAGGTGGACAAAGTATTGCAGAGCTACTTCAATGCCTGCGCCATCCGCATGAGCTGCGTCGATCTGGCACGAGCCTTCGTCTATCTGGCCAACCGGGGCGTCCCTCTTGGCGAGAGCACGCCCCTGCTGCCAGCCCGGACCACCAAGCAGGTCAATGCCCTGCTCGCCACCTGCGGCCTCTATGACGAGGCGGGCGACTTCGCCTACCGGGTCGGCATGCCGGGGAAATCCGGGGTGGGAGGCGGCATCATGGCGCTGATCCCGGGAGAGCTTTCCATCTGCGTCTGGTCACCCGAGCTCAACAAGGCGGGCAACTCCCTGGCCGGGACGGCGGCGCTGGAGCTGCTGGCCGAGCGCCTGGGCCGCTCCATTTTTTAACTCTCTTCACTATGCATCGAGACGACATCATGAAACGAATGACTGGACTGTGGCGAAGCTGCCTGACCGCCTTGCTGCTCTGGTGTGCCTGGCCCGCGCTGGCCGCCGAGCTGCCCCCGATCTCCCTGGCGGATGCCAAGGGGAAGGAGGCGGTGATCCTGGATACCCGCCCGAGCTATTTCTATCAGGGCTGGCCCATGGACGGGGAGAGGCAGGGGGGCCATGTGGCCGGTGCCGAGCTGCTCTCCGCAGAGTGGAAATACAGTGACGAGGAGTGGCCTGCGGCACTCGCGAGCAAGGGGTTGAAGGCCGACAAACCCGTCGCCCTCTATGGCACCCCTCGCGAGGTGGCCGAGGTGGCCCGTCTGCTGCGCCAGCAGGGCATCAAGCAGCTGTTCGAGCTGCAGGGATGGAAAGAGGCGCCCCGGGAGCACCTGGCACGCTGGCAGCAGCTGGTCCATCCGCTCTGGCTGGCAGACTTGCAGGCAGGCAAGCCGGTCATCGCCGCCCCCAAGGGGGAGTGGAAGGTGTTCGAGGTGGACTGGGGATCCCCCAAGGCCTATCTGCTGAGCCACATTCCGGGAGCCGGCTACATCGATACCAACCGGCTGGAAGGGGAGCCGCTGTGGAACAAGGTCTCTGACGAGGCGCTCAAGGCGCTGCTGCTGGAGAACGGCATCCGTCATGACACCACCGTCATCCTCTATGGCCGCAACACCATGGCGGCGGCCCGTGCGGCCCATCTGATGATGTATGCGGGGGTCGAGGATGTGCGGCTGCTGGATGGCGGGCTGGAGGCCTGGTTCGTGCAGCATCTGCGCACCGAGACCGGGCTGGCCAACAAGTTCACCCCGGCCAAGGAGTTTGGTGTGGCCATCCCGGCCCATCCCGAGTACTACACCACCCTTGACCAGGCCAAGGCCCTGCTCAAGCAGCCGGACGGCGCCCTGGTCAGCGTGCGCACCTGGGACGAGTTCGTGGGCAATACCTCGGGCTACAGCTACATCAAGCCCAAGGGGGACATTCCCGGGGCCAGATGGGGTCATGGCGGGGTGGATGCCAACAGCATGAGCGACTTCCACAACCCGGACGGCACCATGAAGCCCGCCCGCGAGATCCTCGCCATGTGGGACGAGTGGAATATCGAGCCGACCCAGCAGGCCGCTTTCTACTGCGGCACCGGCTGGCGCGCCTCCGAGGCGTTCTTCTACGCCTGGTTGATGGACTGGAAGCGGATCAGCGTCTACGACGGCGGCTGGTACGAGTGGAGCATGGATCCGGCCAACCCCACCGTCACCGGCGAGCGCAAGCCGGGCAAGTAACTAATAATCCAGAGCAGGCCGGACAGATGTCCGGTCTTTCTTTTCTTGATAGATCATTTTCAATGGCTATAGCAGGTGGATTCTTTCTGTGAATCCTGTTGCTGCAATCAAGGTAAACGGGCCATCCGGTTGAGCTAGGCTTCATCTATCACCGCCAGGGTGAGCGTGAAGAAGGGGAGAGTGATGAAAGCTGTGATGATGCTGGTTTGTCTGTTGGGATTGGCGGGGTGCAGCTCCCAATACATCATGAGCACCAAGGATGGCAAGATGATTGCCACCGACAGCAAACCCAGGTTGGACGAGACCACAGGCATGTATCGCTATTACGATGAAGAGGGGAGGGAAGTGCACATCAACAAGGACGACATCACCCAGATCATGGAGCGTTGAGGCTCTTTGCAAGCAACAAGGGCTGCCGGCGGGCAGCCCTTGTTATTCTTGGCGCTCATGCCGTCTGGGGCACCTGACGGTTGACCTGGCCAGCAAACAGCTGGTGGAAGCGGGAGTGGGAGTTGGCCAGCAGGCTCACCGGCGAACCCTGCTCCACCACGGTGCCGGCCTCCATCACCACCACCTTGTCCACCGACAAGAGCGGCTCCAGATGGTGGGCGATCACCAGATAGCTTGCCTCCGGCCGGTAGCGGTAGAGCAGCTCCGCCATCTTGCGCATGCCGCCGTGATCGAGGTCCGAGGTGGCCTCGTCCAGCACGATGAGCGGGCGGCGCGACAGCAGGATGCGGGCGATCACCAGCAACTGGGTCTCGCCGGCGGAGAGTTGCAGCCTGTCGAGATCCTCGTCCAGCCGCCCGGCGCAGCGCTCGGCGAGGCCCACCCGGGCCAGCGCCTGTTCAAGCATGGCGTCCTCATGCTCGGTCAGGGGCGCCAGATTGGCCCGTAAGGAGCCAAAGAAGGTGAGCGGGATCTGGGAGACGGTGTCGTAGAGATCGCGCACCGCCTCCGGTGCAAGTCGTGACAGTGGCTGATTGCCGTAGAAGATCTCCCCCTGGGAGGCGGGATACATGGCCTGCAATACCCCCAGCAGGGAGCTTTTGCCTGCCCCGGTACGCCCGCACACACCCACCTTTTCACCTGGGGCCAGCTCGAAGTTCACCTTGTGCAGTGCCCACTGGCTGGTCTGGGGGTAGCGCAGCCCCAGGTTGTCGAAGCGCACTGCGGGGTGAGGGGTGGCGAGGGCCTCTCCCTCCTGACGTTCGCTCTCTATTTCGCTGTATTCGCGCACCCGCTCTACCGCGTTCATCACCTGTTCCACTTCGGCAAAGGTGCGGATGAGGGAGTTGAGCATGGCGGAAGCGGTAAAGGCATAGGTGATGGCAACCGCCCCCAGCAGCGGGCTGTTGCCAAAGGCCACCATGAGTGCCACGGCCCCCACCAGGGCGGCGGAGAGCAGGGTCTGGTGCATGCCGAGCCAGCGGTTGATGGAGGTGGTGGTGTACCAGCTGCGCAGGTTGTTGTCATAGTGGTGCAGCACCTGGTCCAGCGCGAAACGCTCGGCCCCGGCCAGGCGCAGGGCGGGGGCGCCGCGGATGGTCTCGCTGATGCTGATGTAGAGCGGGGAGCGCAGCACCGAGGACTGGCGCCGCAGCTTGAGTTGCACCGCCCGGTAGCGGCGCTGCAACACATAGAGCGCCCATCCCACCAGGGGGGCGATGAGCAGCAGCAGGGGAATATTGATGCCGATCACCACCACCTGCAAGGCCACGGACACCAGCATGCCGAACAGTCCCACCAGCATGGAGAGCAGCATCTCCTGCGCCTCCCCCAGATCCCGGTCGAAGCGGTTGAGGATGCGCCCCTGGGGGACCTTGTCGAAGAAGGCCATGGGGGCGCGGCTGATGCGTCCCAGCATGCCGTCAAACAGGGTCCAGGCCAGCTTGAGGCCAAGGGTGTAGTTGATGACCCGTACCGCCATGATGCAGGCGAGGGAGCCCGCCCCCAGCAGCACATAGATGCCGAGCAGGGTCGTGACGTCGCTCACTTCGGCCTTGCCGCCGAGCCAGAGATCCGAGGCGATGCGCAGCCCCTCCTGGCCCAGGGAGAGCAGCAGGACGAGCAGGATGGCTCCGGGGGCGGCGAGGCGCTGCCACATGAAGCCAAACAGCCCCCAGTCCACCTTGCCCTCCACCATTTTCTCCTCGCTGAACTGCTCCGCCTCCTGAGGGGGCACCGGCGGGGCGGGCTGAGGATGCTGGACAAGATCCGCCAACTGGTGGGCATCGAGCTCCACCAGGCGCCCCTGCTCGATGCGGATCACCCGATCACACCTGGCCAGCACATCCGGGTCGTGGCTTACCAGGAGCCGGGTCGGCCCCGGCTTGAAGGCGATCCCCTGCTCCAGTACCTGGGCCGCGACCATGGGGTCGAGCGCAGACAAGGGGTTGTCCAGCAGCAGGATATCGGCCCGGGCGTAGAGGGCGCGAGCCAGGGCGACCCGCTGCTGCTGGCCGCCGGAGAGGCGGGTGCCGAGCTCCCCCACCAGGGTTTGATCCCCGTGGCTGAGCAGCGCGAGATCGGCCGTGAGGGCGCAGGCGCCGAGCACCCAACGATAGCGCTCGGCGTGCCAGGACTGGCCGAACAGGATGTTGTTGCGGATGGTGTCGTTCATCAGCCAGGGTTTATGGCCCAGATGGGCAACCCGGCCGTGGCGACGGATGCTGCCGGCAAACTCGCTGTCAAAGCCGGCAACCAGATGCAGCAGGCAGCTCTTGCCCGCCCCGGTGGCCCCGGTGATCCCCACGAGCTCCCCCGGTGCGATGGCGAGGTTGGCTCCCTCGAGCACCGGTTTTTGCTGGTGCAGGGCACTGACGCCTTCCAGGTGGAGGGCCCCCGCCGGCAGGGCGGGATCATCGAGTTCCCGGTGCTGCTCCGGGCTGTTCAGGAACTCGCACAGCCGGTTGAAGCCGGTGTTGAAGTTGATCAGGGTGCGGATGAGGTAGGGCAGTCGCATCATGGGGATGCGCAGCACGGTAAACAGGGCGATGGTGGTGAACACCTGGGGCAGGGTGAGGGTGTTGCCCGACGCCAGGTAGGTGGTGAAGGTGGCCAGGGTCACCAGCAGGGGAGTGCTCAGCATCAGCCCTTCGTTGATGGCATCGAGCCTGAGCACCCGGCCCAGCACCCCCAACTCCTGCTGGCGCTTGGTGTTGGCCGCCCGGGTGAAGAAGGGGCCAAGCCCGTTCTGGCGCACCAGCCGCAGCTTCTTGATGTATTCCGCCAGGATGCCGTTGCGCTCGTCCTGTTGACGCTTGAGCTGCTGCTCCTGCTGGTTCATGCGCCGTACCACCCGGGTGGAAATGAGCAGCAGCAGGGCCAGTACCGCGAAGCCCACCAGACCGGCACTGCCCACCTGCCACACCAGCAGGGCGATGGTGCCGATGAGTTGCAGCGCCATGGTGACCGGCATGGCGGGGTCAGCCAGGATCCAAGTAATGTCCCACACGTCCCGGTTGATGAGGTTCTGAACCCGGCCGCCGGCCCTGTCGTCGAAGCTCTTGCCACCCTGCTTCATTACCTTGGCGAGCAGGGATTCGGCCAGCAGACGGCGGATGGGCACGTGCATCTTGAGGGCCAGTTGCAGGGAGTGCTCCGCCAGCATGCCGGCGGCGAGCACGGAGGCGAACAGGGCCAGGGCCAGCAGCAGCTTGTGGCCGGTGGTGGCATCGGTGCCGAGCTGGGTCATGCTGTGGTTGAGCAGCCAGGGGCTGGTCAGGGTGGCCAGCATGCCGAGCAGTTGCAGCAGGGTGAGCAGGCCAATCCGTCCCTTGTAATGGCGCCAGATAAAGGCGGTCAGGGGCCAGGGGCGCACCGGCTGGCGGGCGGTGAGCGCGAGGAAGGCGTCGGCGCGGCCGTCGCGCCTGTCTTCCGGCAGCAGGGGATAGAGATCGTCGAGACTGACCTGGGGCTGGGTGAGCCCCTTGCGCAGCAGCGGGCCGGTCCAGCGATAGAAGAGGCGACTCAGCCAGCCGGCCGAGATTTCCGGATGATCCAATGGGTGTCCTTGTTGTTTTGTGTTGCTTCCATGGGCGGGGCGGCTCATGGGCCGCCCTCGAACTTGTTGTCTAGCTGCGGGCGTGCGCCCGGCGGGATCAGCGATCCCGGTTCATGCGGATGAGCCGGTCCAGGATCCGCTCGCCATCGACCCGCAGGCCGTTGTGTTCGTACTCGTTGGTGATCCAGGCGCGGCTGTTGCCAAGCCCCTTCAGGGTGTCGCGGCTGTAGTCAAACTCCACGTACATGTCCTCGGCATAGACGGCGCAGGCCACCGGCACAGTGTTGCGGGCCAGCTGCGCCGGGTCGTAGAGGGGACCCCAGTCCGCTTTCTGGGCAAGCAGGTGGGCGGCCTCCTTCAGGGGAATGAGCTCGCGGAACTGCTCGAACATCCAGGGGAAGATCATCTCGCCGGTAAAGGCGAAATCTTTGCCGGGCGCCCAGGCCAGGGCAGGGAACTCCCTTCTCACCCGCTCGGCCGCCCAGTTGCTGGCACTCCCTTCGCAATAGATGAGCTCGTGCAGGATGGCGAACACCGGGTTGGTGTTGAACGGCTGCATGGCCTGCACCTGATAGAGGAAGGCGGGGTTGAGGCGTTCGCCGATGAAGGCGTCTTCCAGCAGGTAGTAAAGTGCCTCGAAGGCGCCGCTGGCCCCCAGATCCAGCCCCTGCTGCTGCAACTGCTCCACCGTCAGGCGCTGGCCGTTGGGTAGGCGCACATCGTAGTGGTGCAGGTGGTTGGCCAGCCGGTTGGCCAGGGCCTGGGCATGGGGGAAGCGGGTGAAGAAGGCGCGGTTCTTGTCCGCTACCCGCTGGTAGGTGGCGCGGTAGACCTCGTCTGCGCTGCGACCGATGGGGGCCACCCCGCCGGTGAGGTAGACCTCGTGCAGGCTGCCTGGGAACAGGGAGAGGTAGGTGAGGCTGCAAAAGCCGCCGAAGCTCTGGCCGAGCAGGCTCCAGGGGCGACCCGGGCTCAGCACTTCGCGAACGTACTCGGCGTCGCGCACTATGCTGTCGGCGCGAAAATGGCCGAGGTACTCCGCCTGCTGACGGCCAGTGAGCTGGGCCAGCGCCTCGGCGCTGATGGGGCTGGAGTGACCGGTGCCACGCTGATCGAGCAGCAGCACCCGAAACTCCTGCAGAGCCCGCTTGATCCAGCCGCTGGCGGCGGTCGGGCGCGGGGCGCCAAAGCCGGGCCCGCCCTGCAGGAACAGCAGCCAGGGCAGATCGTCATGCAGCTTGTCTTTGCGGCAGAGGGTGCGGCCGAACAGGGTGAGGGTCTCCTCCTCATCCGGTCGCTGGTGGTCGAGGGGCACGGTGAAGAAGCGGGGCTCGCAATGGATGCCGTCCAGTACGTAACGCAACGGGCTGCTCATCTGGGGTCTCCCTGAGGGTAGGAAAATCGTCGGCCTCATCATAGCCCTGGCGCAGGAGCGGGTCACGCCGGTTTTCCAAATTGTTAACATTGTTGCCAAGTGAAAACGGGGGGCCGCAGGGTGATGAATTTATTGTCGGCAAGAGAGTTGACGGTGGCGGGCCGGCTGCACAAAGATGGCTCGCCTGCCGACGGGGCAGGGGTTGTAACCGGACGAGGTGGCTTGATGAAGCCTGGGTGGAGACGATTGCGCAAAAAAGAGAAACGGGTGAACCCGGAGGGGATGCTGCAGACCGGCTTGTTGCTGTTCAGTGCCACCTGCGGCGCGACTCTGCTGCTGGCAGCTTGCAACGGCAGTTGACCGGAATGAAAAAAGCCCGCTCGATGAGCGGGCTTTTCAAATTTGGCTCCTCCTACTGGACTTGAACCAGTGACATACGGATTAACAGTCCGCCGTTCTACCGACTGAACTAAGGAGGAATTGTGGTGCCCAGAGACGGAATCGAACCGCCGACACGGGGATTTTCAATCCCCTGCTCTACCGACTGAGCTATCTGGGCAACGGCGCGCATTAAACCCTTTCTGAACGGATGTGTCAACCGCATGGCGCAGATAGTCGGACTGTTCGCTCAACAAGCGAGCAATCAGGGTGTTTGTTGGGCGGTTTGGCCTGTTTTCATCCTAGATTGCGGGTCGGCAGATGAAAAAAGGGGCCCTGGGGCCCCTTGTCATGGCTGTCGTGCTCAGTGGCGGCTGACGATGATCCGCCCGGTACTCATGTCACGGGCCTGACCGGTGACGCTGATCTTGAGCCCGTATTCGGGCAGCAGGCGACCGGCATCCGGGATCTCCTTGCTCTGGTAGCTGCGGGAATCCTTGAACACCCGGTTCGGGGTGATCCAGAAGTCGCGCAGCAGGGAGCCGCTCGGGTGCTTGAGGTTGAGCGGCTGCTGGAAGCCCAGGCTGAAGGTGGCGTCGTGGATCTGGTAGCGGGTGCCAGCCACGGCGCCGTCGCTCCACTTGAGGGTGTGCTGATCCGCATCCACCACCCCGAGGAAGCCCTCACCCGGGTGGACACCCACCCAGTTGTTGACCTGGCTGTTGTCCACGTACCAGAGCAGCATGCCCGGCTCGTAGCGCATCAACTGGTCGGCCACGTTGATGTGGGCCAGCCCCTTGTCCACTCCTGCATGGTTGCGCCACTCGGCCAGGTAGTAGTGATCCTTGGCCTCGTTGCCGTCGCTCTTCACGAAGCCGGCGAGGGTGAAGGGGGAGTTGCCCTCGGCACCGTCGCTCAGCAGGGTGTCGCCATCGGCGAGGATCTGCAGCTCGTCCACGAACAGCCCGTTCTCGGCCACGCCGCCGTCGCTCAGGTATTGCAGGGTCAGAGTGACCTGCTGACCGGCCCAGGGGGTGAGGTCGAACTCGGCATCGGTCCAGCCGTTGGAGTTGCCGGTGATGCCGACCCCGAAGCCGACTCCGTTGGGATCGTCACTGGTGGTCAGGTTGCCCGCGATGGGCTGGCCGTTGACCAGCACCCTGGCGTAGTCGTACCCCTCTTCAATCTGATACCAGGCCTTGAAGTTGAGGCTGGCGCTCTGTTTGCCGCTCAGATCCAGCTTGAGGCTCATGCGGTTGTCGAGGTTGTTGCCCTTGCCGCCGTGATACTCGTACTGGCCGGCGTAGGGCGGGTTGAGCGGGATCTGCTTGGCCGGCAGGTTGATGCGCACCACGTCGTCGTTGCGTCCCTTGTCGTTGGCCTGATCCAGCATGTAGACGTTGCCGCGCGGGCTGAGATCGGCGAGCTGCACATTGCTGCCGTGCAGCCAGTTGCCGCCGAGGGAGGCCTGCAGGAACTCCTTGGCCCAGGCGGAGAACCCGGTCGGCTCGGTGCCGCCGATGACCCCGGCCCAGGAGCCTGAGGACATGATGGACCATGTCGCCACCGGTTCGCCCTTGCCGGTGTACTTGGTGTCGTACTCGTCCGGCAGCCCCAGATCGTGGCCATATTCGTGGGCACAGACCCCGGCCGCCGCATCGATGGGCTGGATGGTGTAGTCGTAGGCGGCAAACTTGCCACCGAAGTTCTGGCTCGGGCTGCTGGTGCCCGGGATGGGGTAGGGGGCACCCAGGTTCCAGCGGTGCGCCCAGATGGCGTCTTCGCCGAGATCGCCGCCACCGGCCTCCTCGCCGACGCTGGAGTGGAAGATCATCAGGTGGTCGATGAGGCCGTCCGGCTCGTCCCGGTTGCCGTTGCCGTTGAGATCGTAGCGATCCTCCTGGTCAAACTCGGACAGATCGATGGAGGGGTCGCCCGCCACCTGGATCAGCGCCTCCTTCACCAGCTCCCGGATGGTGTTCGGAGTGGCATTGGCGCCGTAGTAGGCGGCGTTCTTGCTGGCGGTATACCAGCCCGCCAC
Organism: Aeromonas sp. PS2Canimalfood6; assembly: GCF_048276795.1. NCBI lineage: Bacteria > Pseudomonadati > Pseudomonadota > Gammaproteobacteria > Aeromonadales > Aeromonadaceae > Aeromonas > Aeromonas sp. PS2Canimalfood6. The sequence goes on along the minus strand of NZ_JBLUXC010000037.1, from coordinate 20,757 downwards.
CTGGCCGCGCACGCTGTAGCTCTTGCCGGACTGCTGCTCGTAGAACTGGCGCATGGAGATGAACTGCTCGCCGTTCGGGCCGGCATAGCCCTTGGACGAGAACAGCAGGTCGTTGTAGTGCTCCGGGGTGTAATCCGGGTAGTACATCTTGGTGAGCTCGGGGCGGATGCTGTTCTTCGGGTAGTCGGGGAAGTCCACCAGGATGGCGAGGATCTTGTCCTTGCGCATCTTGCCCTGGTAGTGCTCCCGCTCGATGGACTTGAGCAGCAGGGTAGGCACCCGATCGCCGGGACGGGCGGTGCCGTTGAGGCGGATCTTCTTGAGGATGGTCTCCCGCACCTTGCCCTCTTTCACCGCCAGGGTACCGCTGTTGCCCTGATAGGTCCGCGACTTCTCGCGATAGTAGCTGGCGAGGGCCGCCTGCTCCTGCTCGGGGGAGGCCAGGGTCGGGATGCGGCCGCTCTTCTTGAGCATCTCCAGCACCTTCACCTCATCGGCCAGGGGGGGATCGAACGGACCGTGGACCGGGGCGGCCATGGCGTGGTTTCCAATCATAAGGGTTGAGCCGACAAGCAGGCTCATTATTGTTTTTTTAGGCATTATCTATGTGCTCCTTCACATGATAAAAAGGGAGCCTCACTGGCTCCTCTTTCCGTACGGGCGATGGATTGCCCGCGTTCCTTGATACACTCCGTGGATGGCCTTGTCACCGTCGCGCTGCTGGTGGATCCTGCTGATTTCAAACGGCTTGCTGGCGCTGTCGCGTGGTTTTGACACATCCGTGCAAAGCTCCATATGGAGCAATCCTGTTTTGGCGGCAGATTACCCTTTATTAACCTTTTGTGATGGCACCCCATTTGGGGTGGCTGCCGACGACGGCTTATCTTGGTCTGCCGCATTGAGCCGGATGGGCTGTGCGAGTATGCTTTGCCGCAACCGGGCCTGCGGGGCGGCAGATGGCCGAGATGGCACCGTCCGCGCTGGCATTTGATCACAACACAGTCGCATCTGGGGTTAATATGAGTCTTGATATGCAAGAGTGGCGCGAAGAGACCACCGCCATCGTCAACGAGTTGCTGGCCGATGGCAGCAACCCGGATCTGGAGTACGAGATTGAGCACCACTTTGCCTGCCAGGATTTCGATCTGCTGGAGAAGGCGGCGGTCGACCTGTTCAAGGCCGGTTTCGAAGTGACCGATGCCGAAGAGATGGAGCTGGATGACGGCGCCACCATCTTCTGCTTCGACGCCACCGTCGAGTGCAAGCTGGACATCGAGACCATAGTGGCGGACATCGCCACCATGCTGCCCATCCTCGAGAAATACGGCGTGGACTACGACGGCTGGGGTACCTACTTCCAGGAGTAAGCTGCCTGATGTGTGCCAGCCACTACTGCGCGCCAGAAACAACAAGGCCACCCTCGGGTGGCCTTGTTGTTGTGAGCATCACGCCTGTGGCAGCTGGTAGCTGCGGGCAAACTCGGCGGGGGGCAGCGGGCGGCTGAACAGGTAGCCCTGCAACCGGTCGCAGCCGGCCTGCACCAGCCACGCCTGCTGCTCTTGCGTCTCCACCCCTTCGGCGGTGATCTTGATGCCTAGCTCGTGGCCCAGCCCGATGACGGAGCGCACGATGGCGGTGGTGGCCTGGTTGGTGACCAGCTCCTGCGTGAAGCTTTTGTCGAGCTTGAGGGTCGCCACCTGCAGCCGTGGCAGGTAGGCCAGGCTGCAGTAGCCGGTGCCGAAGTCGTCGATGGCGAGCTGAAAGCCCGCCTCGATCAGGCAGGCCAGGTTGCTCTCTATCTCGTCGGCGTTCTCCATCAGCACCCCTTCGGTGATCTCCAGCTCCAGCTGCCAGGGGGCGAGGCCGTGACGCTCGATGCAGGCGAAGATCTGCGGGCAGAGCTCGGGATCGCGAAACTGCAGCGGCGACAGGTTGATGGAGAGCACCAGATCCGGCGCATCGGCCTGCCAGCGGGCCAGCTGGGCACAGCCCTGCTCCAGCATGTGGCAGCCGAGCAGACCGATGAGTCCCAGCTCTTCCGCCAGCGGGATGAACTCGTCAGGGGAGATCATGCCAAATTCGGGATGGGGCCAGCGGCAGAGCAGCTCGGCCCCGTGCAGCTGGCTGGTGCGGGTGCTGATAATGGGCTGGTAGACGGCGGTCAGCTGGCCGGACTTGATGGCGAGCGGCAACTGGGCCGCGATGAGCTGACGACGCTTGAGCGTGGCATCGAGTTCGGGATCGAACAGGGTGCAGTGCTGCTGCTGACGCTTGCCCTGGGCCAGGGCGGCCTCGGCGTGGCTCAGCAGCCGTTCGGCGTCGTTGGCCTTGCCGTGGGCGATGCCGAGGAACACCGGGATCTGGATCCTGTGCTCTTCCACCTGATAGGGGACCATCAACGCCCCCTGCAGACGGCTGCTCCAGTTGGCCAGCGGCTCGTTCAGTTCGGGCAGCAGCATGGCGAAATCGTCGGCGGCCACCCGGCACACCAGCGACTGGGGCGGGGCCAGCTGCTGCAGGCGACGGGCCACCTGGCTGAGCAGGCGGTCGGCGACCCGGATGCCGAAGCGATCGTTGATCTCGCGAAAGTGCTGCAGATCGACCAGCACTAGGCTCGCCTTGCGGGCGCCGAGGTGACGGCTGGTCTGCAGAAAGTGGGAGAGCTTGAGCAGGCCGGTCAGGCTGTCGTAGTGCTGCTCCTGCTGCAACTGGGCCTGGGTGGTGCGCAGGCCGGTGATGTCGCGGCTCAGGGTGAGGATGCCGAGGGAGTTGCCCTCGTCGTCCGGCACCTCGACCCGGGTCACCTCCAGATGGCGGCCCTGGCCGTTGGCATCCACCAGGCAGTATTCACCCCGTCCCATCGGCAGTTCGGTGGAGAGGCGGTGGGCCACCCGCTGGCCGAGGGCCTCGATGGCTGCCATCCCCATGAAGTCGAGAAAGGCCTGGTTGCAGTCGATCAGCAGCCCCTGGTGGTCTTCCAGCCGGATCGGATCCGGGATGGCGTCCAGCAGGCGGCGTTGCAGCAGCTGCTGCTGGCGAAAGGTCTGCTCCAGCTCCTTGCGCTGATCTATCTCGTTGACCATGCCAAACAGGGCCACCGGCTTGCCCTGCTCGTCGTAGAGCGGGATCTTGTGGATCTCCATCCAGCTGGTGGCGTCGCCGTTGTTGCAGTGCAACTGCTGATAGAGCAGGGGTTTACCCTCCGCCAGCAGGCGCAGATCCTCTTCCCGAAAGATGTCGCCCCAGGGCATGTCGGCATCCGTCTTGCCGACGAGATCCGCCGGCAGCGGCAGACCCGCCTGCTCCGTGAAGGCACGGTTGGCAAACAGGTAGCGCCCATCCGTATCCCGGCAGAAGATATTCATGGGTAGCTGGTCGATGATCTGCTGCAGCAGGGGCAGGGTGAGCAAGGAGTTCACACAGACACTCACGGGGGAAATTTCGAGCAAATCTATGATAGCAGGCTGGTTTTGTAAAGCTTGGGTTAAGGCTGACTCATTTCTGCCGATCCCTGCTGACAGTCTGTGTCGCTGCCGCCATAATAGCCGCCGGTCGGCCTAGGGCCGGATTATATGGATGAGAGAAGCAGCATGAAAAAGATAGTGGGAGTAGCACTGGCCCTGTTGATGGCCGGTTGTGCCAGCGACAACAATGGCGGCGAGCAGTACCGCTATACCCCGCCGGTAGCCAAGGCGACCAACAACACCCAGGAGATGCAGATCCCGGTGGATCTGGTGTGGGCCCGCGCCGAGAAGTGGTTTGGCGATCACGGCCTTAACATCGAAAACAGCCAGCGTGGCTCCGGCCTGATGACCGCCAACGTCGAGAATTCGGCCGACGGTCTGGAGTGGCTGGATTGCGGTACCATGGGCTCCAAGGTCGCACTGGGCAACCCCAACCTGCAGATCAACCTGATCATCACCCAGAGCGGCAACAACAGCGTGGCCACCGTCAACGTCAAGGGCAACACCCAGCTCTACTTCGTCGAGTCCTCCGGCGAGCGGGTACCGGCCCCCTCCATCACCCCGGTGTGCGTCTCTCGCGGCAGCCTGGAACAGAGCCTGTTCTCCACCCTCGGCAACTGATCCTGCCGGGTATCATAAAAAACCCCGTTGCGTGCAACGGGGTTTTTTATGCCTGCTCTGCGTCCATCAGGGCGTGAGGGGAGGGATGACGCCAGAGGATCAGGGGGTCAGATCACCGTGATAGAGCACATGGTCACCGGATTTGAGCACATAGCCCTTCCAGGGGAAGAGCTGATAGCCGCCGCCCTGCCAGGACCAGTTGCCCTCTTCGCCCTGGCGGACCAGCCGGATCGGCTCGCCCTCTGGCAGGGTCAGCTCGGCCTGACTCTGATCGGCATTGAACAGCACGAAAGCGCTGACGGTCTGACCGGCATCGGTCGGGTTGAGGCGAATGCCCTGCTCGAACAGCCGCACGCACTTGCCTGCCAGCGCCGACCATTGATAACCCGCGCTGCCGATGCAGCCATGTTCGTCGCGATCCGCGCCGACCAGGGGCTCCCTCGGTGTCGTGTTGCAGGCGGCCAGCAGCAGGGAGGCGGCCATCAGGGTCAGGGTGCGCATGCTTACTCCTTGGCGTCCCGTTCGATGACGATGTTGGAGAAGCCCAGCTCCTTGAAGTAGTTCTCCCGGTAATCCTTCACGCTCTTCTTGTCGCGGCGGCACACCTGGGCCAGCTGCTCTTCCATGGCGTGGAAGCGGGTCAGATCGATCCCCTCGGCGGCGGCAACGGCATCATAGATGCTGTTGAACTTGTCGTTGGCGTAGCCAATCTCCCTGGCCTGCTTCTTGTAGGTGTAGGTAATCTTGAACGCCATGGCGTCACTCCTTCTCTTTGGCCTGCTTGCGCTGGACGTACAGATAGAGGCTTTCGACCTTCTCTCTGGCCCAGGGGGTCTTGCGCAAGAACTTCAGGCTGGACTTGATGCTGGGATTATCGGTGAAGCAGCGGATATTGATCTGCTGCCCCAGCGCTTCCCAGCCATAGTGCGCGACCAGGGCGGTGACGATGGCCTCCAGGGTCAGCCCGTGCAGCGGGTTGTTCTTCTGGGAAGCGGGTTGATCGCTCATGCTTGCGCCGCCAGGGTGGCAAAGGGCTGACCCATGCGGGTGGTGACCCCGTTGGCCAGGTGCGGCTCGAAACCGGCCAGCATGCCCGGGCCAAACAGGCAGACGACTGTGCTGCCCAGCTTGAACAGGCCCATCTCGGCCCCCTTTTGCAGGGTGATGGCTTCATCGCCGGTGTAGTCCCAGCGCACCACCTTCTTCTCTTTGGTCGGCGCTATGTTGCCGGCCCAGATGGTTTCGATGCTCGCGACGATAGTGGCACCTACCAGCACCAGGGCCATGGGGCCGTGGGGGGTTCTGAAGGTGGCCACCACCCGCTCGTTGCGGGCAAACAGGTTGGGCACGTTCTCGGCGGTGAGGGGGTTGACGGAGAAGAGATCCCCAGGCACGAACACCATGCTCTCCAGCACGCCGTCCAGCGGCATGTGGATGCGGTGGTAATCCTTGGGTGCCAGATAGATGGTAGCGAAGTCGCCATCCTTGAACGGGGCTACCAGATCCTCATAGCCCCCCAGCAGCTCGCGGGCGCTGTAGTCGTGGCCCTTGGCCTGGATGATGCGACCTTGGCTGATGGGCCCGAGCTGGCTGACGGTGCCATCCACCGGCAGGGCCAGGGTCATGGCGTCTTCCACCACGGGGCGGATGCCGGGCTTGAGCTCGCGGGTGAAGAATTCGTTGAAGCTCTTGTAGTGGGCAGGGCTCTCGTGCAGCGCCTCGCTCATGTCGACCTGGTACTGCTTGATAAAGGCCTCGATCACCCTGGTGGTGAGGTTGCCCGCTTCGGCGGCGGCAAGTTTGCCCACCAGGCGGGAGAGGGCGTGTTTGGGCAGGCAGTATTGACCGGCAATTTTCAGGTTGTCAGTGATGCTCATGATCTTCATCTGGGAATGAGTTGAACGGGTCACAGCCGCGCCTGTTGGCGACCGTGGCGGGCTTCCTGCATGGTTTCCAGGATGCGGTGGTAGTTGTGGAAGCGATCGGCGCTGATGGCGCCCGCTTCAACCGCGGCGCGCAGGGCGCAGCCGGGATCATCCTTGTGGGTGCAGTCGCGGAACTTGCAGCCACCCAGGTAGTCGCGAAACTCGACGAAGCACCAGGTGATGCGGTCGGCTTCCAGGTGCCAGAGGGCGAACTCGCGGATCCCGGGGGAGTCGATGAGATCGCCGCCGCTCGGGAAGTGGTAGAGCCGCGCCGTGGTGGTGGTGTGCTGGCCGAGCCCCGAGTTCTCGGAGATCTCGCCGGTGAGCACGTCCAGCCCCGGCATCAGGGCGTTGGTGAGGGACGACTTGCCCACCCCGGACTGGCCCACGAAGATGCTGATCTTGTCGGTGAGCGCCGCCTTGAGGGCGTCGATGCCCTCACCGCTCTCGCAGCTCACCAGCAGCACCTCGTAACCGAGCTTGCGGTAGGTCTCGAGCTGGTGCTCGATACGGGCGCGGGCCGCGTCATCGAGCATGTCGACCTTGTTCAGCACGATGAGGGGCGCTATCTCCACATCTTCTGCCGCCACCAGGTAGCGGTCGACGATGTTGGTGGAGAACTCGGGCATCACCGCCGAGACGATGATGATCTGGTCGATGTTGGCGGCGATGGGTTTGACCCCGTCGTAGAAGTCCGGCCGGGTCAGCACCGAGTGGCGCGGATGCACCGCCTCGATGACGCCGGCAGTCGCGGCATTGAGGCCGGGGCGCCACACCACCTTGTCGCCGCACACCAGGCTGCTGATGCTGCTGCGCCGCAGGTTGCTGCGGTGGATGGCACCATCGCTCGCCTCGACATCCGCGTGCTGGCCGAAACGGCTGATCACCACCCCTTCGATGGCGGGGCCGAACAGGGTGTCATCTACCACTGTGGTGTGCTCTTTTTGCAGCCGCCGCTCGCGGTTGGCCTGGACGCGCCTTTGTTGACCCAGATTGAGTTTTGCTTTCTTTGCCACGGGGTTTGCCAGTTTATGAACAGATTCAAAGCCAGTATGATACATGCAAATTGGCAAAATTCCGCCATTCCTCCCAATAGAGAGAGCAATCATGACAGTCAGCGCGCAGAACCTGGTATGGATCGACATGGAGATGACGGGTCTGGACCCCGAAGAGAACGTGGTACTGGAGATCGCCACCATCGTCACCGACAAGGACCTGAACGTGCTGGCCGAAGGGCCGGTCATCGCCATCCACCAGAGCGAGGAAGAGCTGGGCAAGATGGATGACTGGAACGTCAACACCCACACCAAGAGCGGGCTGGTGGCCCGGGTCAAGGCGAGTGAATACGACGAGGCCAAGGCCGTTGCCGAGACCCTCGCCTTCATTCGCCAGTGGGTGCCGGAGCGCACCAGCCCCCTGTGCGGCAACAGCATCGGCCAGGATCGCCGCTTCATGGTCAAGCACATGAGCGATCTGGAAGCCTTCTTCCATTACCGCAACGTGGACGTCAGCACCATCAAGGAGCTGGTCCGTCGCTGGCAGCCTGAACTGCTGGATCAGTTCAAGAAGAGCGGCTCCCACCAGGCGCTGGATGACATCCGCGAATCCATCGCCGAACTGCAGTTCTACCGCGCCCACGTCTTCAAAATCTGAGTGGCTGGCAAGGGTTTGCCGTCGTTCGGTTGCTAAAATCAGCAGTTCGGCCAGCTTTTGAGCGAACGGCTGCAACCAGACAAAAAAGCCCTTGCAATTGGAATGTCTGCTCTTATAATTCGGCTCCCGTACAGTAGCGCAAGCAACCAAATGCTGTACGGTCTGTTTTCAGGTTTTGCGGGAATAGCTCAGTTGGTAGAGCACGACCTTGCCAAGGTCGGGGTCGCGAGTTCGAGTCTCGTTTCCCGCTCCAAAATGTTTGCTGATGACGTTCCGATGCGGGAATAGCTCAGTTGGTAGAGCACGACCTTGCCAAGGTCGGGGTCGCGAGTTCGAGTCTCGTTTCCCGCTCCAATCATCAGCACAGCCTCAAGACAATCCATGTTGCGGGAATAGCTCAGTTGGTAGAGCACGACCTTGCCAAGGTCGGGGTCGCGAGTTCGAGTCTCGTTTCCCGCTCCAATATGCAGTGCCGGAGTCACCGCGTTGGTAGAGCATGTTGAGTGCTTGCCAAGGCTGGGGTAGCGAGCGCGATTCTCGTTGCTGGCTCCAAAAATATGTAAGTGATATTCCGATGCGGGAATAGCTCAGTTGGTAGAGCACGACCTTGCCAAGGTCGGGGTCGCGAGTTCGAGTCTCGTTTCCCGCTCCAATCACTTGCAGATGACATTCTGTTGCGGGAATAGCTCAGTTGGTAGAGCACGACCTTGCCAAGGTCGGGGTCGCGAGTTCGAGTCTCGTTTCCCGCTCCAAACAGTGTCCGGTAGATATGTGTAAGTGACATTCCGTTGCGGGAATAGCTCAGTTGGTAGAGCACGACCTTGCCAAGGTCGGGGTCGCGAGTTCGAGTCTCGTTTCCCGCTCCAATCACTTGCAGATGACATCCTGTTGCGGGAATAGCTCAGTTGGTAGAGCACGACCTTGCCAAGGTCGGGGTCGCGAGTTCGAGTCTCGTTTCCCGCTCCAATCTCTCTTCGAACCCTTCGAACCCTTCGAACTCAATCTCTCCCCCAAGTACACGAATCCAGTTTCTCAGTACCATCACTGCCGCGTCCTGTTGGTAGAGCATGATCCGCGCTTGCCAAGGTCGGGGTCGCGAGTTCGAGTCTCGTTTCCCGCTCCAATCTCTCTTCGACGTCCTCATAATCCCTTTGAATTGAATTGCCCATCACATCGCGCCGCGATGACTTGTCGTATCCGGCGTTTGCCTGTTTTCTCTCTTCCCCGCACATCCCAAGTCATAAGACCAAGATGTATTGCTTGCTAATAGCCTCCCGGAGATCGGGCACAACCCTTTGCGGTCGGCTAACAGGCTTGGCAGGGCCTGAATGACAGACAGTGGCTCGCTATAAGTTAAAACCGGGGCATTTAACCAAAACTCATCATTTTGATTTATAGCGGCTGGTGGCGGCCATAAGCGGCTTGCAGGTGGGGATGGCAAGCCCGACAAGAGCTCTGCCGGTCGGGAAGGAAAGATCGCGGGCAAAAAAATAGGAGGGGCGATGGCTCCTCCTACGGGTTCACTGGCGCTGGCTCAGATAACGGTGACGTTCTCGGCCTGAGGGCCTTTTTTGCCCTGGGTCACAGTGAACTGGACTTTTTGACCTTCAGCCAGGGTCTTGAAACCTGCGCTCTGGATGGAGGAGAAGTGAACGAAAACGTCCGGTCCCTGGGATTGCTCGATGAAGCCAAAACCCTTGGTTTCGTTGAACCATTTTACTTGGCCGGTGCGAATGTCAGACATGTGGTAAGTCCTATCTATAACAAAATGAAACTAAGCCTGGTTGGGCAGCATTTGCCTGGAAGTCAGGGGTTGAAGCATGACTGACCACGTCTCTTTGTCCCAGTAGCATGTAGCACAATCCCTGTCTAAAGCCTGACCGATTGTACTGGAGCCCGATCCCTTGTCAATTTGGCACTTTTCATTTTTTGAGCGAGCTAAAAGTATTGTGAAGTCAGCAGCTTGTTTCATGCTTCACATCAAAAAAAACGGGAAGCCATGGCCTCCCGTCTGCATAAGAGGGGGTGGTCGAGCCCCTTATTCCTTGAGGGCGAACCCTTCCCCCTGGCGGTCGTAGCGGTAGCTGACCTGACCGAGAGAGCGGACCTCGACCCGCTGGATGCGGCGGCTGGTGTCCACCAGGATGAACACCGACTTGCCCGACTGCAGCCGGGTCAGCGGCCTGTCCGGCCCTTCGATGGCGATGAGCCGGCTGAGCTCGGCCCCCGGCAACTCGAACTTGCGGAAGATGGAGTAGAGGGTTTCACCGGCCTGTACGTCGTGCTGCAACCAGGTGCCATCCACTTTTTCCTCGACGGGCTTGGCGGCCTGGGGCTCACCGGCGTTGCCGACGGTCAGGGCCTGGGCCGGCACGGCCAGGGGGACCGCCAGAGAGCCTGACGGCGCCGTGGTGGGGGCGGCGGGGGCGGGCTCCCAGGCCAGCACCAGCAGCCAGAGCGGGATCAGCACCAGCAACCCTATGGTGTGTTTGCGGGGCAGGGGGCTTGCCAGCTTGAACGAGGCCGCCTTCGGCTCCTTGTTGCGCTGACCCAGGCCACTCATGCCCTGGCCGAGACGCTGACGCAGGGGCAGGGTAGCCGCGTTGATACGTTGGAGCAGGGTTCCTTGTGATTCGTCTTGGCGACGCTGCTGGGCTCGTCTGTTATGGCCACGTGGGCGACGGTCCGGGGTGGGCACGGCATTTACCTCTCACTACATTGCCTGCCATCAGGCAAATATGCCGCCTATGGTAAACGGACTCGCCCCCGAGGGGGAGAGTCCGGAGCATGAAAATTATCAGCTGAGACGAAACTGACCCAACAATTGCTGCAAACGTTCCGCCGCCTGACGCAAGGCCTGACTGGCGTTGGCCGTGCTGGTGGCGTCCCTGGCGATGTCGTTGGCCAGTGCGCTGGTTTTTGACAGATTGCCGGAGACAGTCTCGGAAACCGAGCTCTGCTCCTCGGCGGCGGAGGCGATTTGGTAGGTCATGTCGTTGATGGTGGCGATGGCCTGGAAGATGCTGCCGAGGGCCGCCTCCGCCTGATCCGCTTCCCCCACCGCCTGATGGGTCAGCTGCTGGCTCTGCTGGATGGCGTTGACCGCGTTGGTGGAGCTGTGGCGGATCTTGTCGATCAGCTCCTGGGTATTCTGCACCGCCTGCTGGGTGTTGCCCGCCAGCTTGCGCACCTCGTCGGCCACCACCGCAAAACCGCGCCCCTGCTCGCCGGCCCGGGCCGCCTCGATGGCGGCGTTGAGTGCCAGCAGGTTGGTCTGATCGGCGATCCCCTGGATGACGGTGAGGATGCTGGTGATCTGCTCGCTGTCGTGAGCCAGCCCTTCCACCACTTCGGCTCCCTTGCCTGCCTCGGCGGCCACCTTGTGCATGGAGTGGATCACCCGCTGGAAGCGTACCTTGCCCTCGTCCGCCGCGCTCTGGGCCTGCTTGGCGGAGTCGGCGGTGTTGTTGGCGTGGGTGGCCACCTCCTGGCTGACGTAGGACATCTCCTGTACCGCGGTCAGCATCTGCTCCATTTCCGCCTGGTGATGCTGCAGGTTGCTGTCGGTCTGTCCGGCGATGCGATCGGTATCCCCGGCGTGGCGATGGACCTCGCTCGCGGTCTTCTGCACATCCCCGAGCAAGGCCTGCAGCTTGTCGATGAAGCGATTGATGCCCCGGGCCAGGGCCCCCAGCTCGTCCCGGGAGCGGCTCTCCAGGCGCTTGGTGAGATCCCCCTCGCCGTCGGCGATGTCATCCACCAGGCTCACCATCTGGCGGATGGGGCCCGTGATGCTGCGGGCAATGACCAGCATGGTGCCAAGGGCCAGCGCCAGTACGATGAGGGCACCGATGAGCTGCTGGGTCATGGCGGCGCGGTTCATGTCGGTGAGCTGGCGTGCCAGCTCGTCCGCTCCCGCCAGCACCACCTTGTAGGGCAGGGTGACGATGATGGCCCAGTTGCGGGCCATGCCGGGCACCGCAATGGGCACCGAGATGCGAAACGCGTCGGTGAGCTCCTGGCGCTGCACGTCCGGTTTGAGGTACTGCTGCCAGCCGTTGCCGAGCACCTTGTCGGCGCGGCTGCCGAGCAGGCTGGCGTCGCCGCTGGTGCCGGTGATGACGCCGGCGGCGCTGACGATCAGGGTCTCCCCCTTGCCGTCATAGATGTTGCTGTTGAGGGACTGGGCCTGGCGGCTGATGGAGTCCACCGCCAGATCCAGCGCGGCGATGCCCTTGAACCGGCCATCCACCAGGATGGGGGTGGTGATGGTGCTCACCAGCACCTGCTGGCCGTTGATGTCCACCTTGAAGGGATCGATGAGGCAGGGGCGCCCCTCCCGTTTCGGGCAGGCGTAGTAGTCGTTGGCCGGGTTGCCGAACTCGTCCGGATCGCTCTTCTCGATGGAGAGCAGCAGATCGCTGCCGATCTGCTCCTTGTCGCGATAGAAATAGGGAACGAAGCGCCCCTTGTCGTCACTGCCGAGCGCGCTCTGGCCGGCGAAGCTTTCGTCCTGGCCGTCGAAGCCGTTGGGCTCGAAGCCCGCGAAGGCGCCATAGAGCTGGGGCTCCAGGGCAAGCTGGGCCTTGAGCAGATCGGTGGCTTGCTGGCGATCCAGCGGCAGCTTGCCCTCCTGCTGGCGGGCGAAGACGCTGGCCATCTGCTGGGTGTAGGAGAGCCCCTTTTGCAGCAGCTGGGTGATGGTGGCGGCCTCGGCGCGGGCGTTGGCGCTCACCTTCTGCCACGCCTCCTGTTGCAGGGCGGCGCGGCTGGAGTCGATGGTGAGCTGCTGGGTCTGCCGGCCTGAATACTGGTTGAGCAGGATCAGGATGACCAGGGCCGTGGTCATGGCGACACCGGCCAGTACCAGGATACGATTCTGGATAGAACGAAACTGCATCGCGCGTTCCTTGTATCGTTGAGGGTTCGTTGACGGGGTGACTGAAGTATCGGCTGTGCGGGAGATCTCTCCAGCAACCTCGCCTAGCTAAGCGGGAAAAAAGGGAAAATTCTGAGACATCACTCTAAAACAGCGGTTTTTGCGGGAATAGACCCTATTTTCCCCTCTGCCTCGCCATGGTTTTCCCATCCGTCATTGTCGGTGCTAAAATGCGACGGTTTTTTTAACGAATTGGCCCAAGGCCCTCTACACAAGGCTTAAAGATGAAAGTCAAAACCCGTTTTGCTCCCAGCCCGACCGGCTTTTTGCATGTCGGCGGTGCCCGTACCGCACTCTATTCCTGGTTGTTTGCAAAGAACCAGGGCGGTGAGTTTGTGCTGCGTATCGAGGATACCGATCTGGAACGTTCCACTCAGGAGGCCATCGACGCCATCATTGAGGGCATGGAATGGCTGGAGCTGAACTGGGATGAGGGCCCCTACTACCAGACCAAGCGCTTCGATCGCTACAACGGCCTCATCGACGAGATGCTGGCCGACGGCCGTGCCTACAAGTGCTACTGCTCCAAGGAGCGGCTGGAAGCGCTGCGTGAAGGCCAGATGGCCAACGGCGAGAAGCCCCGCTATGACGGCAAGTGCCGGGATGGCGCCCACGATCACCCTGCCGATGCGCCCCACGTGATTCGCTTCCGCAACCCGACCGAAGGCTCCGTGGTGTTCGATGACCACGTCCGTGGCCGCATCGAGTTCGCCAACACCGAGCTGGACGATCTCATCATCCGCCGTACCGACGGCGCGCCGACCTACAACTTCTGCGTGGTGGTCGATGACTGGGACATGGAGATCACCCACGTGGTGCGTGGGGAAGACCACATCAACAACACCCCGCGCCAGATCAACATCTACAAGGCGCTGAACGCGCCGGTACCGGAGTTTGCCCACGTCTCCATGATCCTGGGTGACGACGGCGCCAAACTCTCCAAGCGCCACGGCGCCGTCTCCGTCATGCAGTACCGTGACGACGGCTACCTGCCGGAAGCGCTACTGAACTATCTGGTACGTCTGGGCTGGTCCCATGGGGATCAGGAGATCTTCACCCTCGACGAGATGATCAAGCTGTTCAGCCTGGATGCCATCTCCAAGTCCGCCTCCGCCTTCAACACCGACAAGCTCTTGTGGCTGAACAATCACTACATGCGCAGCCTGGATCCGGCCTATGTGGCCAAGCACCTGGCCTGGCACATGGAACACCAGCAGATCGACACCAGCAATGGTCCGGCGCTGGCCGACGTGGTCACCCTGCTGGCCGAGCGCTGCAACACCCTGGTGGAGGTGGCTGCCCAGAGCCGCTACCTGTTCGAAGAGTACGAGGCCATCGACGAAGCCGCTGCCAAGAAGCACCTGCGCGGTGTGGCTGCCGAGCCGCTGGCTCTGGCCAAGGCCAAGCTGGCGGCCCTGGAGACCTGGACCACCGAGGCGCTGCACGAGCTGATTGAAGCGACCGCCGCCGAGCTGGGTCAGGGCATGGGCAAGGTCGGCATGCCGCTGCGTGTGGCCGTCACCGGTCTGGGCCAGTCTCCTGCCATCGATGCCGTGATGGCGCTGGTGGGCAAGGAGCGGGTCCTCGCCCGCATCGACCGCGCCCTAGCGTATATCGAAGCGCGCATGGCCGCCGAGTAAGCTTGCCGTCGCACATTGCCGTCACCGGTCTGGGGTAATCTCTCCCCCGCCATCGACGCAGTGATGGCGCTGGTGGGCAAGGAGCGGGTCCTCGCTCGTATCGACCGCGCTTTGGCGTATATCGAAGCGCGCATGGCCGCCGAGTAATTCAGAGCGCCGATACGGGTCAGTCCCCTGGCATCGCCGACGCCGTGATGGCGCTGGTGGGCAAGGAGCGGGCCTCGCTCGTATCGACCGCGCCCTGGCGTCTATCGAAGCGCGCATGGCCGCAGAATAAACATCGGCCATGGCATGAAAAGGGCCCCCTGACGGGGGCCCTTTGTATTTTGGCCTCAAGCGGATTTGCGACGTAAAACAGCGACATAGCGACGAGGTTGGCGGTAAAAACAGCTAACTGCCTGAATTTTGACTAAACGCTCCAGCGGGTGAGAATTTTGGGTTGACAGCAAAGCGGGTGATGCCTATCATGCGCCTCCGTTGCCAGAGATAACTTTGGTAGCGCCGAGGTGAGTTGGGGTTATAGCTCAGCTGGGAGAGCGCTTGCATGGCATGCAAGAGGTCCGCGGTTCGATCCCGCGTAGCTCCACCAAATTCTCCTCGAACAATCTGGAGTCCAAGGGGTTATAGCTCAGCTGGGAGAGCGCTTGCATGGCATGCAAGAGGTCCGCGGTTCGATCCCGCGTAGCTCCACCAGGTTCCCGATTGACATGAAGTACCCAGGGCAGTGCGGTGTGTATCACCCAGGCCGACCTTTGTGGGGTTATAGCTCAGCTGGGAGAGCGCTTGCATGGCATGCAAGAGGTCCGCGGTTCGATCCCGCGTAGCTCCACCATTATTGAGGATGAATGGCCGCCAGAACCATTCATTCAGTACCGAATTTGGGGTTATAGCTCAGCTGGGAGAGCGCTTGCATGGCATGCAAGAGGTCCGCGGTTCGATCCCGCGTAGCTCCACCAAATTCAGAGTGATTCAGTGTCACTCACACACATCGGGGTTATAGCTCAGCTGGGAGAGCGCTTGCATGGCATGCAAGAGGTCCGCGGTTCGATCCCGCGTAGCTCCACCATATTTCGCAAGAAAGCACCAAGGCCACCGCATCGCGGTGGCCTTTTTGTTTGCCTGTCATTTGGATTTCCCATGATCTCGCCCTTTGCATTTGTCTGGCAAATGGCGCTTCACCCTGTCCGCGAGGGCATCAGCGGCCCTGGCCGCTGCTGACGGGGATTGGCGCCGATGCCGCCATGGCCATGGCGCGGGCTGCGCGACGCCATCCTCTGCCGTGTGGTGGTTGGTTCGTTCGGCAGCCTGCGGGATACGCCATCCGGCCCCTGGTGTCAGTACCGGGTTTCCCCGTCGACAGGGTACCAGCCCCTGGGAAAGGGGCGAGGCGGGGGCAACAGGGTATTTATTAATCCCATGATGTGGCCCTTTGCATTTGTTTTTCAAATGGCCCTGGCACAAAAAAAGCCCGCGATCATCGCGGGCTTTGCACCTGGCATCGAGGATGCCGCGTCTTAGCGACGGCGCCGCCAGGCGAGCGGCAACAGGGCCAGCAGCAGGGCGCCCATGGCGCCGCCACCCCCCTTGCTCGCTTCCTTGAGCTTGAGGTCAACGATGACGGGGTCGTGGTCCGAGGCGCTGAAGGGGTTGTCCGACTTGATGAGATCGCCGGTGTAGGCGCTGCCATATTCGAACAGGTTGCTCTCGAAGGAGTTGATGTGCCAGTCGGCCACCGCCACCACCTTGTCAGCCAGCGCCGGGTTGGCGAGGGCGTAGTCCAGGGTGCCGAGCTCGGCCTCGTAGCTGTAGGAGATGGCCTTCTCCTGGTTGAACTTGACGTTCAGATCCACCAGGCCGTAACCCTTGGCCACCGTCTGGCCCATCTGCTCATAGGGCTTGTCGCCGATGTAGGTGTGGGAAGCGGAGCGGATCTGGCGCTCCCCCGCGACCGGCGCATAGTCGGTCAGCACCCGGATGGGATCCTCCTTGGCGTAGGAGTTGAAGTCCCCCACCAGCAGCACCTGGCCCGGCATCTTGCTCACCGCCTCCCCCAGCACCTTGGCGGCGCTCACCCGAAACTCGGTGCACTTGCCCTGCAGATCCGCAGGCTCCGTCTTGCCATC
The DNA here is from genome assembly GCF_048276795.1 of Aeromonas sp. PS2Canimalfood6. Lineage (NCBI taxonomy): Bacteria > Pseudomonadati > Pseudomonadota > Gammaproteobacteria > Aeromonadales > Aeromonadaceae > Aeromonas > Aeromonas sp. PS2Canimalfood6. Next base: position 4,392 of record NZ_JBLUXC010000037.1, on the reverse strand, counting down.
CCCGTTCTCATAGCAGCCCGACCCCTTGGACTTGAGGTGGTTGACCACCAGGGTCAGGGGGGCGTCGCTGCCCGCCACGGTGAAGCGCTGGACCAGGGAGTCCCGCTGACCGGCGCTCTTGGTGACGCCGCCCGTGGTGTAGCGCTGCTGGGGCAGGGGGATGACGTCGGCATCCCCGCTCGGGGTGAGCAGGGCGGGGCGGTAGATCATGGCCACCATGATGGCGTCGCCGCCAAAGAAGCGATCCTCCGTGAGCAGGGCCTTGGGCAGGGTGACGAAGGCGTAGTGCTTGCTCGCCTCCTTCTGCCTGGCGTTGAGGCTCTCCACCAGATCGTGGAGGGCGGCGTGCTCGTCAAAGCCGTTGTTCTCCATCTCCATCAGGCCGAGCAGGTCGGCGTCCATCTCGGTGATGGCGTTGACGATCTTGGCGCGCTGCAACTGGAACTCCTCCAGGCTCTTGGCGCCGCGGTTGCAGCCCTTGGCGCTGTCCGCATCCGCCTGATCCGCGCAGAGCACGTTGAGGGCGCCCCCCACGCTGGAGTGGCTGGTGAAGTAGTTGAGCACGTTGAAGCTGCCGATGCGAAGGTCAGAGCCATCCAGCCGGGCCGGGGCGCTCTGGCGGTCGTTGTCGCCGGTGCGCAGCAGATCCCCCGCGGTGATGGTCTGATCCCGGGGCACGATCAGGCGGTACTCGTTGTAGCTGTAGCCGACCATGGCCTCCAGATTGACCGGGGCATCGCCGATGCGCAGGTAACCCTGCTCCGGCTCCCAGGCGGGCAGCCAGGGGAGCTTGCCGTCCCCCGCCTTGAAGTCCGACTCGAGGAAGACCCGGTTGCTGGCGTTGGCCTCGGCCAGCGCCACGGCCTCGGGGCTGCTCGCCACATGGAGCTGGGTCGGCTTCATCAGCGGGGCGCCGTGAGCGAGCACCAGGTTGTTGCGCCGGGCGGCATAGTCGTAGCTGAAGTTGCGGCTGATCTTGAGGGCGCTGTCGGCGTCAAGGCGCACCCGCATCCCTTCGTGACGCTCAAGGGCCCGGGCCAGGGTTTCCCCCTCCAGTACCCGCAGCGCCGTGGCGGCCGGGGCGGCGCCCTGGGCCAGGGTCGTCAGGCGCGGCGTGCTGCCGTCAAACAGGGGCTTGAGCTGGGTGTGGCCGTAATACTCCTCGACCTTGGCCTCCAGACAGACCAGGGCACCCGGCTGGATATCCGGGTACTTGCTGGCGAAGTTCTTGTCGTTGAGGTAGACGAAAATGCCGTCCGACGTCTCGGGGTTGCCGTCCCCCTGCACATCCAGCAGGTAGAAGCCCTTGTTGAGGCTTTCCCCCAGACCCGAGACCACCGCCTTGACCGAGACGCTCTGGGCGCTTTCGAACTGATCGTCCGGGACGAGGGGGCTCTTGTCGCCACTGCCCTGGATGGCGGGGATGGGGGTGAGGGCACTGTCGGCCGGGCAACTGAAGCCGGCGGCGTAGAGAGACGGGGACGCGAGCGCGAGCCCCACGGCCAGCGACAGCAGGGTAGGTGTTCCTTTCATGGGTATTCCTTTTTTTATTTTTGCCAGTGTTTCCATAGCCTTGGCATCGTGGCCAAGGGCGCGCATTGTCACATTTCTGGCAGCTCTGACCAGTGAACCAACGCACATTATGAGGAGACAAAGGAGCCCATCTGCCATTTTTTGACGTGGCTAACAGTTTGATATTGATGATCTATTTGTCATCAGGTGGGAGCGAAAAGTGTGAGGCGGCCAGCATTCACATATTTTCCTTCGAGAATAAAGATTGAGCAGTGGTCACTTGCTTCCTATACTCGAGCCGTTCCTCACGGAACCCAGGCAAAGGGCAAACCGGCAGTGATGCCGGGACGCAAAGCCTCCGATCTGTCCCATCCGGGCCAGACAGCGGGGTTACCCAGGGTGACTTGAGGGTTTGTGGCCCGTCCATGGCCTGTTGTCGCTCCCTTGTTCCCTGTTGCGATTGCGCTTTTCCCGGTATTGAAGCCAAGACAAAACAAGGAAGATAACAATATGCAACAGATCTTGAGGCCCAGCAGGCTTGCCATGCTGGTCGCCCTTGCGGCCGTCCCTGCCTGGGCGCAGGCTGCTTACCCCGCCTATCAGGCCGGCACCGCCTACAAGGCTGGCGACATCGTCAGCAACGCAGGCGCCCTCTATGAATGCAAGGAATTCCCTTACTCCGGCTGGTGCGGCGCGTCCCCCTATCACTACGCCCCCGGGGTGGGGGTGGTCTGGGCCGATGCCTGGAAGCTGTATGGTGGCGAGGTGCCGCCGCCGGCCCTGGTCGTCGCCATCGGCTCCCCCGCCGTGGGTGCCAGCGTCAGCGAGGGGGCCAGTGTGGCCCTGGCGGTGACGCTGAGCGGCCCGGTCACGGCGCTCGCCCGGGTGGAATACCTCATCGACGGCGCTCTGGTCGCCACCGCCACGGCTTCTCCCTGGAGTGCCAGCTGGTCTGCCGCCGGTGCGGGCAATCACGCCCTCAAGGCCCGGGCGCTGGATAAAGACGGCAAGGTGCTGAGCGAGGCGGATTCGAGCTTCAAGGTCGCCGCCGTGGTGGCGCCAGAGGCGCCCAGGGTGAGCATCGCAAGCCCCGCCGCCGGTGCCAGGGTGACCCTGGGCCGCGCCCTCACCGTGAGCGGCAATGTCACCGATGCCAATGACGACGTCGCCAAGGTCGAGCTCTTCGTGAATGGCCAGAAGGTGGGCGAGGACACCAGCGCCCCCTGGCAGCTGAGCTGGACGCCCCAGAACAAGGGGCTGACCGGCCTCAAGCTGGTGGCGACCGACAAGAGCAACCTCTCTGGCGAGTCGGCCCAGGTGGACGTGCAGGTGGAAGAAGCGGCCCTGCCCCCTACCGGCGGCAACCTCTCCTGCGACGTGCGCCAGATCTACCGCGCCGACGGCAGCGAGTGCATGGGGGATGACCACGGCCGCCGCGTCATCGGGTATTTCACCTCCTGGCGCACCGGCAAGAACGGCCTGCCCGCCTACCTGGTGAGCGACATTCCCTGGGACAAGATCACCCACATCAACTACGCCTTCGCGGCGGTGGACGAGCAGAGTCACACCATCAAGGTGGATGACGCCGCTACCAAGCTGACCTGGAACGGGGTGCCGGGCGCCGAGATGGATCCGGAGTTCGCCTATCAGGGTCACTTCAACCTGCTGTCCAAGTACAAGAAGCAGTACCCGGACGTGAAGACCCTCATCTCCGTCGGGGGCTGGGCCGATACCCGCGGCTTCTACGCCGCCACCACCAAGGGCGACTGCTCGGTCAACACCGCCAGCATCAACGCCTTTGCCGACTCGGCCGTGGGCTTCATCCGCCAGTACGGCTTCGATGGGGTGGATATCGACTACGAGTACCCCACCTCCATGAAGGATGCGGGCAACCCCAACGATTTCCCGCTCTCCAACCAGTGTCGCGGCAAGCTCTTTGCGAACTATGAAGTGCTGATGAAGACCCTGCGCAACAAGCTCGACAGCGCCGGCACCGAGGACGGTCGCAAGTACATGCTGACCATCGCCTCGCCGGCCTCGGCCTACCTGCTGCGCGGCATGGAAAACTTCCAGGTCACCCAGTACCTCGACTACGTCAACCTGATGACCTATGACTTCCACGGTGCCTGGAACCACTTCGTCGGTCACAACGCCGCCCTGTTCGACAACAAGGCGGATCCCGAGTTGTCCCAGTGGGGTGTCTACACCCAGGCCCAGTTTGGCGGCATCGGCTATCTCAACTCCGCCTGGGCGGCCCACTACTTCCGTGGTGCCCTGGCGGCGGGCAAGATCAACATAGGGGTGCCCTATTACACCCGTGGCTGGCAGGGGGTCACCGGTGGCACCCACGGTCTGGGTGGCAAGGCGGCGCTGCCGAGCCAGAGCGATTGCCAGCCGGGCACCGGTGGCAGCACCATTCCGTGCGGCAACGGGGCGGTAGGCATCGACAACATCTGGCATGACCTTGACAAGAACGGCAAGGAGATTGGCGGTGGCGCCGTGCCCATGTGGCATGCCAAGAACCTGGAGCACGCGGCCAGCCTCGGCATCACCACCCTGCCGAGCTACGGCCAGGCCTGGGGTCTGGATCCCAACAACCCGGCCCACGTGATGCAAGGCCAGTATGTGCGTTACTACGACGACAAGGCCCATGCGCCCTGGCTCTGGAACGAGCAGAAGAAGGTGTTCCTCTCCACCGAAGATGAAGAGTCCTTGACATCCTCCCCCACCTTAGCGCTTCGCGTCACAGGAGGGGGATCCCCATTACTGGGTGATAGCTGCTCGCGCAGTACCGGGTTCCTGCTTCATCGGGCGGCCTGATTGCACCGCGCCTCCACAGGCTAAAACGGCGTGTCCCGCCGCTAAAATATTGCGAGCGCC
>NZ_JBLUXC010000036.1:0-44069 GCF_048276795.1 Aeromonas sp. PS2Canimalfood6 | reverse complement strand
TGGAGTGGGCAATGGTGTATTTATCCAAAAACGGCAAAAAGAGTAGGCAGAGAAAATCCAAGCAAAACAACACGTTAGACGGTATTATTAATTCGCTTGCCGCTTAAGGTTCTGTACATGATACTAACATAGCTTGTATGTTTGATTTATTTCAAAACAACTATAACCAAGCTCATTTACCAGATTTAAAACCACTGAGTAATCGCAAGACGTGTAAAAGAAGTCTATTAATCTAATTTATAGTGAAACCCACATTTCACATATAGATGTCAATTGATTTTTGTTACCCAGATAAGTAATCACTTAGGGTCAAAAAAATATTTTTGCCTTAATGTTGGTAAAGAATTTGAATTTTCTATATCAAATATGCATTTTCCTCAGTCAATATCACTACTCGACTCAACATCCTACGGATTATCGCTTGTTACAAATAATCAACACTCGTGCATCTTCCTGCTAGAAGGTGTTTACATCTAACTTCTCGGCCATTAAATTGAAATCGCCGTTTGGAGCCTTCGCTCCTGGTATTCATCAACCATCCGATGGTGGATTCATCATCATTGATGATTATAATCTACCAGGATGTAAGCTAGCGGTTGATGAATTTAGAGAAAAAAATGGAATTTCAAAACCACTTCAAATTGCAGATGAAGTTGCAGGAGTATTCTTTTGGATAAAATAACTCATTCATTTTCAAACCGTCTCAAGCTACTTTTACTGGGTGATGGGTTGGTCGTGTTCGGGGGATGGATTGACTATATAGCCATACTGACAATATGTGTGTATCGATTTCAAGTTGATAGCATGGAGATAGCAATTATCGGCGCAAGTATGCTATTGCCAGGTATCATATTTACCGGATTTATTAGTAATTTGGTTAATGGCTGTAAAGTTCTTTATTGGTTGCGTACGAGTCTCGTGCTAAGGGCGTTGCTGACTGTTGCACTATTAACTGCAAGCAACCTATATATCTTTGTGGCAATAGCTGTAATTAGATCTCTATTTAATAGCATAGCCACACCAGCTATATCAGTTATCAGTGCTCGTTGTGTACCAGCGGAAAACAGAACTCGCTACTATTCCTTGCTAAATATGATGAATAGTGCAGCAAAGATAACTGGCCCTGCACTTGGTGGAGCAATCGCGTCATTCGGGAGTGACGAATATGCATTGTTGATTTCAGGTGGATTAACGCTTGCTGGCTGCATTGTGTTCTGGACAATAAAGACTACAACAGTTAAAGATGGACTGGACAATTCACCAAGCTCAAAGCCATCAACATTGAGTAATGAAAGTTGGAATTCATATGCCATAGTAATGGCAATATTTTTTATCGCCGTTTTCATGGTCAACAATCAACTCCCAATTTTACTTAGAGATAACGGGTTAGATAAAAGTGCCCTTGGTGTATTAGTATCTTCATCTGCTATAGGAAACTTTCTGTATGGGTTGTGGAGTGCTCGTAATGCTACGTCTTCTTCTCTTAAAGGACTAATTGAGGAGATCTTATTCCCTGCCTTTATTACTATGTGTATGTTTATTTTGATCGCCCCCATATTATATGAACCTTTTACATTGCAATTGGCATCATTGGCTATAGTATTTTTTGTTGTAGGGCTTTTCAGTTCTAGATTTGCGATCTCATCAAATGTATACCTGGCTGAAAATTTTCAAGCAAGCCTTGGGATTGCAGCTGGACGGCTGCAAGCAATCCAGAACAGCGCGATGCTTATAGCGCCATTCATAGGAGCATTTGTACTTAGCCATTCATCTGGAGCTTTTTTGTTTGTACTGGCAGGTGTTACTGGTATCACAGGGTTATTTGCTGTGTATATGATGACTGCAAGAAAAGGCGTTAAACAGACGTTGGATGCAAAGAGCCAAGAGTAGGCGCTAAGAGGTGATATGAGCTGCTAGGAAGCGATCTTCTGTGGGCTTATAAAAACATCATTACTAACCTAGTAGCATAAAAGACACCGGTTTGAAGCCGGTGTCAAGTGATAACTATATCTGTACACTCTATTACATGAAGCCTTATTTCCTCAAGTCAGAGAGCGGCTTGTTAACTACATCCTCAAACTGCTTCAGTGTCTTTTGATACTCCCTTATTTCACGCGGAATAAGTACATCAACAGTTTTAAGAATTTGCTCAACATGATCAGGCAACTTAGGCATTGCAGCATCTTTAATCAGCCGCTCAACATTCGCGGGCAACTTAGTCATTGCAGCATCTTTAATCAGCTGCTCAACATTAGCAGGCAGCTTAGGCATTGCAGCGTCTTTAATCAGCCGCTCAACATTAGCAGGCAGCTTAGGCATTGCAGCGTCTTTAATCAGCCGCTCAACATTAGCAGGCAGCTTAGGCATTGCCGCGTCTTTAATCAGCCGCTCAACATTAGCAGGCAGCTTAGGCATTGCAGCGTCTTTAATCAGCCGATCAACATTAGCAGGCAGCTTAGGTAGAAAATCTAGGACACCCACCTTTTTGAGCCAGCCATTATCTGGCTGGCTATATCTCTCATCACACACTGATCTTCCTGGAACCCGATAAATATCTTGTACACCAGCGACATTTACCCGGTGGGGTCGCGTGTTCAGACATGGCAATGCCTGACACCAAACAAATGCCAAGGGAGTAAAACGGGATCTATCGGATTAACAAGGTGGCTGATGGCATCGTCGCTGACCACAGTGCCGGGCAAACTGCTGACAGTGTTCTTTGTCACCCACTACTCTGATGCCCTGGCGCCGAAACAGCGTCACCTGCTTCAGCCAGCGAATCTCATCCAGCCCCAACCGCGCCAGGATGGGGGCAAGGTGGGACGGAATATGGCCACGCTTGTCCACTCTGATGGCACGACCTGTCCAGTCCACCAGCATCAGATAATCGGTAAAGGCATAAGGCAGACCATTCGATGTACGCTGGTTGGCAAACGGCAGCAACAAGGGTGGCAATGGAGCTGCGGGCTGCTCGCCATCGAGACGCTGCTTGAGGCTGGTGTAATCGCTCTGCTCAGGCCGATCGGCCAATCCCGCTCGTATCGGGTTGAGGTCAACGTACGTCATGCAGGCCAGCAGGGCTGACTCGGTGAGCAGGGCCTGGCTCTTGAAGCGCCCTTCCCAGAAATGGCCCTTGCAGCCGTCTTCCCGATTCGCCTGCCGAGCCAGGGTTTCGTTGAGCAACCGCACAAACCAGCTGATGGAATGCAGGCGCTCCCGCCACTGTCCTATCAGTTGTTGCACCACAGCGAATTCAGGCTCAATCAGGGATTCCCCCTGATACCAGCGTCGTACCAGCAGCGGCCACTGGAACAGCGCCGCCCAACGCTCGGCCACCTCTCGCTCGCTCCAATTGGCAGCGGTATCCGGCTCGACCTTGAGCACCAGGTGATAGTGATTGCTCATCACCGCATAGGCACACACACCGATGGCAAACAGTCGCGACAATTGGCCCAACTTGTCCACTACCCACTGGCGCCGATGCTCGTAACTCTGGCCGGAGTGGGCATCTTCCCCGCACAGAAACGCCCGCCGCACACAGCGACTGACCACATGGTAGTAAGGCGTATCCTGCAGACTGATTTGACGTGAACGGGCAATGGTCATGGCGCATCCCTCGACGGCGACCTTTCAAGTCAAGAATAGCGCTACGCCGCTGTCAAAAAGGTGGGTGTCCCGATTAAAAATCCCGATTAAAAAACCATCCCGCTTGGGATGGTTTTCATTGGATGGCTTGAAAGGCAGGGACCTTCTTACCACCGCCCCAGGGGTGGCGGCTGGTTGCGCGACTCCACCATGGCAATGAGGATGGCCATCAGGCTCGATATCAGCATCAGCCCAATGGCGATGGGAAACGTCACCAGGATGTAAGAGAAACGCCCGATCTCTGTCGCCGGAGAGTCCGATAGCATCATCATTGGCAGGGGGAAGACCAATAACAGGGCCAGGTAAAACATGATCCTGGCGATCATCAGGGGGGTTTTGAGGGACTGGGTCACTATTTTTCGGTACGGCCACATGATGGTTTGCTCCCTGCACTGTGGTGTTGTTGTTGTCGATAAGCCGCGCCGTCGAGGCATCTGCGGCTCTGCTCGTCCATGAAGGGTGTCAAGCAGTCCCCTGATTAGCAGCCACGGCAGACCGGGTCAACGGGCCACGGAGGGCCGGAAATGACCCACAGACAGGGTTGTGCTGCCAGGGGCGAGCATAACAACGAGAGTACAAATCAAATGTGCAAAAACGTCGCAGCAATCACTGTCGGCGCACTTTCTGCCAGCAGGTTGTGAGGCACAACCAAAACGGGGAGTTGCGCCGTGGGCTGCGCTGTGATGCCCCCTCCCAGGCAGAGCGGTGCCCTGCGTGCGGCTCGGGCTCCCCGGCCTGGATGGCTTGGCTCTTGCTACTCAATCTGGCTACTCAATCTGACTAACCGATCTGACAGCACGGCCTTGATGGTGAGCCTTGATTACGCACGCTATACACGCACTCTGGCTACGTCGAGCCAGTGTGACTGCGCTAGTCGGTTGCAGGCCGATCGCCGGGCTGCTGCGCCCCCAGCAGCGTGGTGCCGTAGGAGTTGTCCACCGTGCAGCGCCACTGCCCATCGGCCTCCTTGCGAAACACATAGGTAGCGCGCCGGGTTTCATCGATCCACCCCTCCCCGACCGGGTAGCGCAGCCGGGTCTCCATGATCACCAGGGCATTGTCGGCCCCCTCGATCACCTCCATGGCGCCCTGAGTCACCTCAAGCTGACCGTCAAAGTAATCGGAGATGGCCGTGAAGGCGCGGCGGATGGCGGGAATGCCACGCACCACCATGCCGGGTTTGACCACCAGGGCGGCGTCTTCGGCGTAGAAGGTCATCAGGGCGTCGAAGTCACGCCGGGAGATGGCGGCGTCACAGGTCTCGATCAGGGTGCGAAGGGGATGCGGGCTCATGCCGTGCTCCTTGTTTCAGGGGTATAGGGCGGGTTCCCCGCCCTATACCGGACATCAATACCGGACATAAAAAAATCCCCCGCTTTCGTGAAAAAGCGGGGGATCGTCAGCGTCTCATGACGGCTTAACCGAGCAGGAAGGCCTTGAGGCGGCCAAAGTCAGCGGGCAGATCGTGGGACAGGAGCGGCAGCGCGGCATGCTTGGCGAGCGGGCCCGGCAGCGGCACATCCAGATTCAGGATCTCGTCTACCGACTCCTTGAACTTGGCCGGATGGGCGGTGCACAGGAACACCCCAACCTCGTCTTGCCCAAGCTGTTCGTTCAGCAGATCCCAGGCAATCGCCCCGTGGGGCTCGCACAGGTAATCCAGCTGATGCAGGCGCTGCAACGCATCCCGGGTCTGGGCATCATCACGCATCCCTGAGCCCAAGGTTTCCAGCGCCCAGCCCTTGCGACGGCACAGCTCTTCCACCCGCGGCCAGTTGTTGGGGCGGCTCACGTCCATGGCGTTCGACAGGGTCGCGACTGTCTGGTGCGGTTCCCACTGGCCGGTTTTCAGGTAGCGTGGCACGGTGTCGTTGGCGTTGGTGGCGGCGATAAAGCGCTTCACCGGCAGCCCCAGCGCCTTGGCGATGAGACCCGCGGTGAGGTTGCCGAAGTTGCCGGACGGCACGCTGATGACCGCCTTGGCCCGTTGGGCTTTCGGCAACTGGGCCACGGCTTCGAAGTAGTAGCAGACCTGGGCCAGCAGGCGGCTGATGTTGATGGAGTTGGCGGAGTTGAGGCCGATGGCGGTCTTGAGCCCTTCATCGTCGAAGGCATCCTTGACCAGCGCCTGGCAGGCATCGAAGTCACCGTCGATGGCGAGGGTGCGGATGTTGCCGCCTAAGGTGCAGAAAAGCGCCTCCTGCAAGGGGCTTATCTTGCCCTTGGGGTAGAGGATCACCACTTCAATCCCCTCCAGGCCGTAGAAGGCGTGGGCCACGGCGGCACCGGTGTCGCCGGAGGTGGCGGTGAGGATGGTGATCTTGTCATTGGTTCTGAACGCAGCCAGACACTGGGCCATGAAGCGGCCGCCGAAATCCTTGAACGCCAGGGTCGGGCCGTGGAACAACTCGAGGGCATAGGTGCCATCTTTGAGCTTCACCAGGGGCGCCGGGAAGGTGAAAGCGGCGTCGATAAGCTCGCTCACCTTGGCAGCCGGTACTTCGTCACCCAGCAGGTGGCTCAGGATGCGGGCCGAGCGCTCGGCCAGCGGCAGATCCAGCAGGGCATCCACGTCGGCCAGCGGCTCCAGGGTCTCTGGGAAGAACAGCCCCTGCTCGCGGCCCAGACCCTGACGCACCGCCTGGGCGAAGCTCACCTGTTCACTCTTGTCCTTGATGTTGTAAAGATTCATAGCTCGCTTCCTGTTACCCGTGCCCCGGCCATGTCCAGTTTGCAGACCCGGGCAAATCCATCTTCATTGCGCACAAAGTGCGCTTCCATCCACTCTTTCATGCGTTCGGCCTGGGCCAGATCCTTCATCACCACGAACACGGTGGGACCGGACCCCGAGATGCCGGTGGCCAGCGCCCCGTTCTGGGCCCCCTGGGCCCGCACCTCGTTGAAGCCTTCAATCAGGGCCGCGCGATAAGGCTCGGCGATGACGTCTTTCAGGACGCTGGCGGCCAGCCCTTCCTGGCGGCTGTAGCTGGCATGCACGAAGGCGGCCAGCCGGCGGCCATAGGTGAGGCAGTCCTGGCGGCGATACTGGGCCGGCAGGATGGCGCGGGCAGCGGCGGTGGAGACCACGGTGCCCGGGTAGCAGACCACCCAGTACCACTCGTCAAACACCGGGATGCCCTGGCTGATGACGCCCCCCTCCTCCAGCACCAGCTGCATGCCGCCCAGATAACAGGGCGCCACGTTGTCGTAATGGACGGAGCCGGAGATCTTCCCTTCCATCTCCCCCATCAGCAGCAGCAGGTCGTGTTCATTCAGGGGCGCACCGTGGAAGGCGTTGAGCCCTTCCAGCGCCGCCACGACGCTGCAGGCACTCGATCCCAGGCCCGAGCCCACCGGCAGGTTCTTCTCCAGCACCATTTCCAGCGGCTTGAGACCCAGGCCGCGCTTCTCAAGCGCCTCGCCATAGGCGACCCAGCAGTCGTGGAGGATGTTCTTTTTCGGGTCGTCCGGCAACTTGTGGGCGTAACGGCCCACGGAAGAGAGAGCGAAAGGCACCTCTGCCGATTTGACCTGGACGCGGTCCCCCAGCAGGGAGCCATCCACGGGGGCGAGCGCCGCCCCCAGGACGTCAAAGCCCACGCTCAGGTTGGCGCTCGAGGCCGGGGCATAGGCCACCACGCTGCCGCCGATTTCTACATTCGGGTTCATCTCTGAACTCATGTTACAGCTCCTGCTTCCAGTTCTGGGTGCGCAGCACATCGGCGAAGACACCGGCGGCGGTCACTTCGGTCCCTGCGCCATAGCCGCGCAGTACCAGGGGGATGGGCTGGTAATAGGTGGAGAAGAAGGCAAGCGCGTTCTCCCCGTCTTTTACCTTGAACAGGGGCTCATCGCCACCCACCGCCTTGATGGCCACCTTGCACTTGCCACCCTCGATGGAGCCGACGTAACGCAGCACCTTGCCTTCACGCTGGGCCGCCGCGAACTGGTCGCGGAACCAGCCGTCGGCCTCGGGCAGGCGGGCCATGAAGGCTTCCACGTCGCCGCTCACGTCAAAGCCCGGCGGCAGTGCCTGCTCCACCTCCACATCGGAGAGCTCCAGCGCCATGCCGGCCTCGCGGGCCAGGATCAGGAGCTTGCGAGCCACGTCCATGCCGTTGAGATCGTCGCGGGGATCCGGCTCGGTGAAGCCGTTGCCGCGGGCAATCTTGGTGGCGTCGGAGAAGGCCATCCCCTCGTCCAGCTTGCCGAAGATGAAGGAGAGCGACCCGGACAGGATGCCGTCGAAGGCGCGCAGCTTGTCGCCGGCCTTGATGAGGTTTTGCAGGTTCTCGATGACCGGCAGGCCCGCGCCCACGTTGGTCTCGTACAGGAACTTGCGACGGGTCTGCCGGGCGGTGCGACGCAGCGCCTTGTAGTAATCCAGCGACCCGGTGTTGGCCTTCTTGTTCGGGGTGACCACGTGGAAGCCTGCCCCCAGGAAATCGGCGTACTGGACGGCCACGGCTTCGCTCGAGGTGCAGTCGACGATCACCGGGTTGATGAGGTGGCTCTCTTCCACCAGCTTCTTCACCGCCTCCAGGCTGAAACTCCCTTGTGCTTCCACCAGCTGTTCACGCCAGTTGGCGAGGGCCAGACCATCCTTGTTGACCGCCATCTGGCGGCTGTTGGCGATGCCCACTACTCGCAGGCCGGTGCCCTGCTCGGCCAGTACCGGCTGCTGGCGGGCAATCTGATCCACCAGGGCCGCACCGACGCCGCCCACCCCGACCACGAAGAGATCGATGAACTGCTGGCTGCCAAAGAAGTTCTGATGGCATGCCTTGATGGCTTCCGCCACCTTGCCGGAGCGCACGACCGCGGAGATGGAGCGCTCGCTCGACCCTTGCGCGATGGCGACGATGTTGATGGAGGCCTGGGCCAGGGAGGTGAAGAAGCGCGCCGCCATTCCCTTGGAGGTGCGCATGCCGTCACCGATGAGGGAAATGATGGCCAGATCGGTCATGATCTCGAGCGGGTCCAGCAACTGGTTCTTGAACTCCAGCTCGAACTCGCGCTCCAGCACCTTGCGGGTCTTGTCGCTGTCGTAGCTGTGGATACAGAAGCTGACGCTGTACTCGGAGGACGACTGGGTGATCAGCACAATGCTGACCCCGGCGCGGGAGACGGCGGAGAAGATGCGACCGGCCATGCCCACCATGCCCTTCATGCCGGGACCGGAGACGTTGAACATGCACATGCCGGAGAGATCCGAGATGGCCTTCACCTTCAGATCGTCATCCCCCTGATCGACCCCGATGAGGGTACCCGGACCCTGAGGGTTGAAGCTGTTCTTGATGAGGCAGGGTATGTGGAACTGGGCCACGGGGGCGATGGTCTTCGGGTGCAGCACCTTGGCACCGAAGTAGGAGAGTTCCATCGCCTCTTTATAGGAGAGGGTTTTGAGCAGATAGGCATCCGGTACCAGGCGCGGGTCGCAGTTGTAGCAGCCCTCCACGTCGGTCCAGATCTCGCAGCACTCGGCATCGACGCAGGCGGCCAAGACGGCGGCGGAATAGTCGGAGCCGTTGCGGCCCAGCAGCACGGTCTCGCCCTTGTCGCTGCCACCGGTGAAGCCCGGCATCAGGTAGAGACAATCAGAGCGCAGGCCCTTGGCGGCGAAGCGCACCCGGGAGGCTTCGATGTCCACGTGGGCTTCGAGGTAGCCGCCATCGGTGACCAGCAACTGCTCGGGCACGATGAGATCCAGCTCGAGGCCGCGCACCCGCAAGAGCTCGTGCATGAAGGCGATGGAGAGGTTCTCGCCACGGCTCAGGATGCGGGCCTGGACGTTGTCCGGGCACAGCCCCAGCAGACGGATACCCTGCATCAGCCGCTCGACCTGATCCAGCTCGGCGGTGAGACGAGCCTGCAGCGCCTTGTCATCCAGCGCGGGATAGGCGGCCTTCAAGCCGGCCAGCAGGCGGGAGAAGATACCGTTGATCTCGAACAGGGTACTGCTTGCATCCATGCCGCGACTGGTCTGTTCCACCAGGGCGACCAAGTGATTGGTCACCTTGGCCGGTGCCGACAGCACCAGGGCCACCTGGGATTGGCCGTGGGTATTCACCGCGATATCGGCAACCCGCAAGAAACGCTCTGCGTCGGCCAGTGACGACCCGCCAAATTTCAACACTCTCATCGCTATCTCCCTGTATTCCCTGCAAATTGATCTGCTAATAGGTCTAAAAACAATCCAACAAAAAAGGCCCGTACTGGGTGGGTACGGGCCTTTTTCTGATTTCTGTGCTTGTTCGTCAGCGCATCAACCGGCCCCAGTGCCACCTGTGGTGGTACCGGTAATAATGGTGGTGGTGATGATGTTGGTGAATAGCTGCATGACGAACACTCTTGAACGAATCTGGTTGTTAGCAATACCGCGCCCGGCGAGGGGCTGTCAACCTAAACCTCCTTGCCAAACTTGCGGGCAAGGTCTTTGCAGAGCAGATGGAGCATATTGAGATCCCGCTGCGGCAGCATGGGCACTCGGTCCATCACCCATTGATGTAGTTTTTCATCCTGCGAAACTCCGAGTTCACCAAGCAATTCTGCTGTTTTTGATTTCAGCACGCGAACCTGCCCGGCACTCTCGAAATTTTCTGCTACGTCCTGCTCGTCGCTCACTTTCTGGTCATCGAGCAGCGGACTCAGCTCATAGGCATACAGCATGATCGCCTGACCCAGGTTCAGGGACGGGTATGAGACCTTGAGAGGCAGGTAGCTGATGAGATCCACCTGGGCGAGCTGTTCGTTGGAGAGTCCCGACTCCTCGCAGCCAAACACGATGGCCACCTTCTCGAGGGAGGGCTTGGCCCGGACCTGGTCGCGAATGTCCGCCGGGGTGAGGTAGTGCTGGTAGCGGCCGCGCTGCCGGGCGGTGGTGGCGACCACCAAATCCATGTCCGCCAGGGCCTCTTCCAGGGTGTCGAAGGCTTGCGCATCCGTCAGGATCTCCTGCGCCCCGTGGGCAACCCAGTTCGCCTCCTCCTCTTCGTGCACCCGGCTCCCCACCAGTCGCATGGCGTCGAAGCCCATGGTTTTCATGGCGCGAGCAGCAGCCCCCACGTTGGCGGCACGGGCTGGCGACACCAGCACAAAATAGAGTTTCATCGGGTTCTCTCCAGGATGAGGCCGACGCCGCGAACTGCGGCGAACCGTCGGCAAAACAGGGGCGCAATCTACCGTTTATCCCGAAATATTGCCACTTGAACAGATGTTTGGATGTTGCCATAGTGGCCTTGGACGCGAGTCCGCCGCCTCAGGGCACTGACGCCATGGGCCCGACAGATCACAAGGAAGAGAGAGATGCAGCAGCCATTGGAGCAGGCGGTCGCCGAGACGATCCTGCAACGTTTTGAGTCGTTTTACAGCCGCTTTCTCGAGATAACCCAGGGCAGCAAGAGTCGTTTCGAGAACAGCGACTGGCTGGGGGTGCAGCTCGCCGGTCGAGAGCGCATCCGCCTCTATGATCACCATGTCGGCGCCACCACGGCGCAGATCAAACAGATGATGGGGGAGCAGCTGCCGACCCAGGCCTTGCTCAAGCAGGTGAAAGGCGCCTTCAGCGATCTCCTGCCCCGCTGCGAGAACTTCGAGGTGGCGGAGTCCTTCTTCAATTCCGTCTATCGCCGCATCTTCCGCCATCGCAACATCCGCGACGAGAACCTTTATATCCACCCCTTCGTGAGCCGGGGCGACAAGCCTGACCTGGGATCCTTGCTGCGTATCTATCGCACCGATCTCTCCCACCTGCCCCAGACCCTGAGCCAGCTGCTCGGGGATTACAGCTTCACCCTCCCTTTCGAAGACAAGCAGCGGGACATCATGGACATCCACCGCCATCTGGCAGAGAGCGGCCCGGCCATCCTGCACGAGGAGCCCTTCGCCATCGAACTGCTCAGGGAGGTGTTCTATCGCAACAAGGGAGCCTATCTGGTAGGGCTCATCCGGGTGAAGGGAGAAGTCTATCCCTTCATCCTGCCCCTGCTCAGCACCGGTCAGAGCATCTATGTGGACACCGTCATCTTCGAGCCGGAGCTGGCCTCCATCGTGTTCGGCTTCGCCCGCGCCTACTTCATGGTCTATGCCCCGGTACCGGCGCTCTTTGTGGCCTTCCTTCGCCAGATCATGCCCCGCAAACCGGACTATGAAATCTACAACGCCATCGGCTGCCAGAAACACGGCAAGACCGAGCTCTATCGTCACTACCAGCAGCACCTGGCCCAGAGCCGGGAGCAGTTCGTCATTGCGCCCGGCATCAAGGGGATGGTGATGAGCGTGTTCACCCTCCCCTCCTACGATGTGGTGTTCAAGGTGATAAAAGACGAGTTCACCCCGCCCAAGGAGGTGAGCCACGAGCAGGTGAAGGAGAAATACCGGCTGGTAAAACAGCACGATAGAGTGGGCCGCATGGCAGATACCCAGGAGTTCACCAACTTCGAGTTTCCCCTCGATCGCATCTCGCCGGAGCTGTTGGCCGAGCTCAAGGCGGTGGCGCCCTCTGCGCTTACCCTCACCGCCGACAAGCTGGTGATCAAACACCTCTACACCGAGCGCAAGATGATCCCCCTGAACCTCTATCTGGATCAGGCGGACGAACAGCAGACCCGCCTCGCCCTGGAGGAGTACGGCAACGCCATCCGCCAGCTCGCGGCGGCCAACATCTTCCCCGGCGACATGCTGTTCAAGAACTTCGGGGTGACTCGCCACGGTCGGGTGGTCTTCTACGACTACGACGAGATCTGCTACATGACGGAATGCAACTTCCGCCAGATCCCGCCGCCCCGCTACCCGGAGGACGAGTGGAGCGCCGAACCCTGGTACTCGGTGGCCCCCAACGACATCTTCCCCGAGGAGTTCGCCACCTTCCTGCTGCAAAAGCCCCAGGTGCGGGAGATCATGATGCAGGTGCACAAGGACTTGTTCGATGCCAACTACTGGAAGATGCTGCAGAGCAACATCAAGGAGGGGATGTTCGAGGATGTCTATCCCTACCGGCGCAAGAAGCGGTTTCGCTTCCAGCGAGGGGGATGACCCGGCATCAGGCACAAAAAGGGACGCCATGGTGTCCCTTATCACATTCTTATGCACGCTGGCGCAGGGGTCGCCTGCGACAGCCTTTGACGAGATCCCGGCTTATTTCACGGCGTCAAAGGTCAGCAAGGTGGCCTTGTCGGCATCCTTGAGTACCAGCTGTTTGCCGCTGATCTGGAAGCTCGCCACCTTCTCCAGGGTCTGCAGGTAGTTCATCTCCTTACCGGCCAGATCCCCCGCACACATCATGCGCGTCGAACCCATGGCGCCCAGCGTCAACACGCCGTCACCCTGCTCTGTGATGCCGCCAAAGTAGCGGTTGCAGCCGCCCTTGCCCGCCACCTTGTCACCGGCGACCTGCAGGGTGAAGGTATCACCGCTCGCCCCTTGCAGTTGCCAGGTCGATGCCTGCAATTGTGCCAGCGTAGAGCCCGTAGTCATGGCGCAGCCTCCCAGGGCCAGAGCGGCCAGCAGGATCAGTTTGTTGTTCATCAGTTCACCTCGTGATGGAACGTGTCGTAACGACACGGAGTGAGGGGCCTGTGTACCATGACTGCGGCGTCAATCAAAACTCTTTTATTGTGATCGGGGTTCCCTTTACTCCCCGCTGGCATGTGCCATGCTTGTAGTCCTGTTCGGACCCAGGGAGGGGAAACGAATGGTCAAGTCTCTCGTCATCGCAATGGCATCCAGCCTCGTCTTTTCGGCTCAGGCCGCCGACTGGAGTTTTCTCCAGATCGAATCGGACAACCCGCTCTACATCAAAAGCTATTCCGGCGTATTGCTCGGCAACCAGAGCCACCTGGGCGACAACTTCGACCTCTGGCTCATCAATACCGGCTATCAATACCCGCTTCAGGATGACATCAGCCTCTACATGGAGGCGGGCCCCGCCATCGGCCCCCAAAGTGGGCAGGCCGGGTTCAATATCAGCTCTGGGGTGCGCTATCGCCTCTCCCCGTCACTCAACATCGGCAGCCAGCTCAAGCAACTGGAGGTGAGCAAGGCCAGCACCCTGGTTGAGCTCAACAGCAGCCTGCTGGTGACCCCTTCCCTGGCCATCACCGCCAATTACGGACTCAGTGCCTTCAACACGGAACACTTTCTCACTCTGGGAGTGGGCTTCAACTTCTGAGGTTCAGAGGAGCCTGGCGCCGCTCACCAGCACACCGTTGAGGTCGGCGTAGACATAGTCGCCGGGCGCTATGGTCACACCGGCAAAAGAGACCACGGCATCCAGCGTGCCCAGACCCCGTTTCTCTGTCTTGACCGGGCAGGGGGCCAGGGCCTTGACCCCCAGCGCCAGGGTCGCCAGCGTCCCCACATCCCGCACGGCCCCGTTGATGAGGATCCCCTCCCACCCCTGCTCCACCGCCTTGATGGCCAGCTGATCCCCGAGCAGCGCCCGACGCAGGGAGCCGCCCCCGTCGATCACCATCACCTTGCCATGGCCGGGACGGTTGACCAGCTCACGCACCAGGCTGTTGTCTTCAAAGCAGGAGAGGGTCACGGCCTCGCCGTAAAACAGCGCCTTGCCGCCATAGTCCTGAAACAGGGGATCAGCGATCCTAAGGGCATCGCCATGTTCATCGCAAAGGTCGGGCAGCAGGTCCAGCATGATCATCATCCTTCCATGGAGTGAAATGTGTCCGCTCATTCTTTCATCATGTCGGGGCGCTGACAATCCACCGGCCGGGTGCCCTGTCCGGATGGCGGGGGGTCATGTCAGCCCAAAGGCCTGAACCGCCAGCGGGACGCAAGCGCCCCCAGATGACAGGGCGGCCCTTCCAGCAACACGGGCACCAGCCAGAGCTCTCCTTCACGCACCCAATAGAGGGCATTCTGGCCAAATCGGGCGGCCAGCCGGATCGCTTCTGGCAGCGAAAGCGGCAACAACAACGACGCCTCCTGCCAGCGCCCATCCTCATCGCTCCCCCAGACCTCTCCCATGACGGGACAGTCGCCCACTTGCCGGACAAGGGCTCGCTGGCGACGGGCATTGCGGCGCAGCCCCACCCACCGGCTGGCCGGGTTCCAGGCCGTGACAATGGCATAGGCTGGGCAGCTGGGAGGCGCAAAGGGGGCGATGAAGCACACTTTTCTGTAGTTTTCCCACAAAGTCATGTCAACCACATGTTACATCCCATTACATTTATTAAGGGCGAAAAAGCGGGTCAGCCCAAGTATGATGCAGCGAACTCGGGGATTGACTTATATCAAAGCTGAGTTAAAAAGTTGCTATCTGACGGCAAAGAGTGTTGTTATGCGCCTGTTAACTGATAAAATGCAGCAACTTTTGTAATGGACTACCTCTCCGGGCTTCTCTTGTTCAGACTTGTTGAGAGCCCATGTACGGCACAGGGATGCTTGCCGACATAGTTACCAAATTCGCGATGATTCGACCTGATATTCATACCCAGGATGACGTAATAAATTTTCAGGACCGGTCGGATAACGCCAAAGAGTGTTAAAATTTCGATAATTAACTGATAAGAATCTGGGAATACTCATGCAAACACCACATATTCTGATCGTCGAAGACGAGCTGGTCACCCGCAACACCCTCAAGAGCATCTTCGAAGCCGAAGGCTACATCGTGCTGGAAGCCAACAACGGTGACGAGATGCACCAGGCCCTGACCAGCCACACCATCAACCTGGTGATCATGGACATCAACCTGCCAGGCAAGAACGGCCTGCTGCTGGCGCGCGAGTTGCGTGAAGATGACAACATCGCCCTGATGTTCCTGACCGGTCGCGACAACGAAGTGGACAAGATCCTGGGGCTGGAGATCGGTGCAGATGACTACATCACCAAGCCGTTCAATCCCCGTGAACTGACCATCCGTGCCCGCAACCTGCTGAGCCGCACCATGAACGTGGCCGCCGGTGGCGAAGAGAAGAAGCTGGTGGAACGTTATCTGTTCAATGGCTGGGCCCTGGACATCAACAGCCGCGCCCTGGTCAGCCCGGCTGGCGACATGTTCAAGCTGCCCCGCTCCGAGTTCCGCGCCATGCTGCATTTCTGCGAGAACCCGGGCCAGATCCAGACCCGTGCCGAGCTGCTCAAGAAGATGACGGGCCGCGAACTCAAGCCCCACGACCGCACCGTGGACGTGACCATCCGCCGTATTCGCAAGCACTTCGAGAGCGTGGGCGACACCCCGGAGATCATCGCCACCATCCATGGCGAAGGCTATCGCTTCTGCGGCGAGTTGGAGCAGGAGTAATCCTCCCCACTCCCGAGTTGAAGAGGCGCCCTGTGGCGCCTTTTCCATGTCTGCGCCTTTCAGCTTGGCCGCTCTGGCACTCTCGCCGGCATCAAAAAACAGACAACAAAAAGCCCACTCGCAGGAGTGGGCTTTTTGTGTGAAGACTGGAGCGGGCAGCGGGAATCGAACCCGCATCATCAGCTTGGAAGGCTGAGGTAATAGCCATTATACGATGCCCGCTAGGCATCAAAACGTGCTTGGTGTGATGGGGAATCCCCACGACAGACAGCCATCTGGCTGATATGGACAACGGCGCGTGCCGCTATCTGGAATGTGGAGCGGGTGATGGGAATCGAACCCACGTATGCAGCTTGGGAAGCTACCGTTCTACCATTGAACTACACCCGCGTCAGTGGCCTCTACTATATGCATTTTGCCGCCGAGCGCAATCACCGACCTCGCATTTTTTGCCATAAATCAAGCTGTTCGGCCAACTAATGAGCATGAAGCCGATTTTTCACACAATGATGTTCCTCCGCCCGGTTCTGCAAGGTTGCCAAGCCGTGGGGGCGACGATAGTCTTGCGCCACTCGTTTGAGGAGGGTGGTAATGGACAAGAACAGACAGAAACATCTCTATGGCTGGTTGCGCAAACAATCGGGCCATGGTCGGCGCTGGATCGGCATCTCCATCGCCTTCGGGCTGGGTCAGGGCGTCCTGATGGTGATGCAGGCCTGGTTGCTGGCGACCCTGCTGCACGGTTTCATCATCGAAGGCTCCACGCCGGAGCACTCCGCCCCCCTCTTCATCAGTCTGTTGCTGGTGACCCTGACCAAGGCGGCCCTGGCCTATGGCCGCGAGGTGGCGAGTTTCAAGGCGGGCAGTGCGGTTCGCCAGGCCATCCGCGAGCTGGTGCTCACCCGCCTCGCCAGGCTCGGCCCTGCTTATATCCAGCGTCGTCCCGCCGGTAGCTGGGCCAGCCTGCTGCTCGAGCAGATCGAAGAGATGCAGGACTTCTTCTCCCGCTATCTGCCCCAGATGGCCATCGCCGTCTTTATTCCCCTGGTGATCCTGGTCTCCGTGTTCCCGGTCAACTGGGCGGCGGGCCTCATTCTGCTCGGCACGGCCCCCCTCATTCCTCTCTTCATGATCCTGGTGGGGGTGGGTGCCGCCGATGCCAACCGCCGCAACTTCCAGTCGCTGGCGCGCCTCTCAGGCCACTTCCTCGATCGCCTGAAGGGACTGCGCACCCTGCAGCTTTTCATGCGTACCCGGGCGGAAGGGGAGGCCATCCGCGATGCATCGGAAGATTTTCGCGAGCGCACCATGGAGGTGCTGCGCCTCGCCTTCCTGAGCACGGCCGTGCTGGAGTTCTTCGCCGCCATCGCGGTGGCCCTGGTGGCCGTCTACTTCGGTTTCTCCTACATCGATCACCTCAACTTTGGCAGCTATGGCGTCAAGGTCACCCTCTTTACCGGCCTGTTCGTGCTCTTCCTCGCCCCCGAGTTCTACGCGCCGCTGCGGGAACTCGGTGCCCACTATCACGCCAAGGCACAGGCCATTGGCGCAGCCGAACAACTGCTGGAATTTCTCGAGGCCGATGTGAGCGAACCCGCCTCCGGGACGCTCCCTTTCCATGCGGATGGCCCCGTCAAGGTAGAAGCCCGCAGCCTGGAAGTGCTGAGCGCCGAGGGCAAGGTGCTGGTCGGTCCCCTCGATTTCACGCTGGAAGCCGGCACGCGCACCGCCCTGGTCGGCATCAGCGGCGCGGGCAAGAGCTCCCTGGTCAATGCCCTGCTCGGTTTTGCCCCCTATCGCGGTTCCCTGTGCGTCAACGGAGTGGAGCTTCGTACCCTGGACATCAGCCAGTGGCGCCAGCAGCTAGGCTGGCTCTCCCAGAATCCCCAACTCTTCCACAGCTCCCTGCGGGACAACCTGCTGCTGGCCAGACCATCCGCCAGCGACGCCGAGCTGGAAGCCGCGCTCAAGCGCGCCCAGGCCTGGGAGTTCGTCAATGAGAAAGGGCTGGACTATCGGGTCGGGGATCAGGCGGGCGGCCTCTCCGTCGGCCAGGCCCAGCGCATCGCCCTTGCCCGCACCCTGCTCAAGACGACCCAGATGATGGTGCTGGATGAACCCACTGCCAGCCTGGATCGCCATTCTGAGCGGGCCGTCATGAGCGCCCTCGAACAGGCCGCACAAGGTCAGACCCTGCTGATGATCACCCACCGCCTCGATCAGCTCAGCCAGATGGACAACATCCTGGTGCTGGCGCACGGCAAGCTGGTGGAGCAGGGACGTTTTGCCGCACTCGGCGAGGCCCAGGGCCCCTTCGCCCGCCTCCTGTCGCAATCCCAAGGTTTCGGAGACTCTCTCGATGACTGATCTATTGCCGTTCCTGCGCCTTTATCGCCAGCACTGGCTCAGCCTCTCCATCGGCCTGCTGCTGGCCCTGGTCACCCTGGTGGCCGGCATGGGCCTGCTCTCCCTCTCCGGCTGGTTCCTCTCCGCCGCCGCCGTCGCCGGGCTGGCGGTCGCCACCCGAGACACCTTCAACTACATGACCCCTGCGGGGGGCGTGCGTTTCTTCTCCATCGTGCGCACCGCCAGTCGCTGGGGCGAGCGGGTCGTGAGCCACGACGCCACCTTCCGGGTGCTGACCCGGCTGCGGGTCTGGTTCTGGCAAAAGCTCTCCCCTCTCTCCCCCGGCTCCCTTGCCGGTTTTCGCCAGGCTGACCTGCTCAACCGTCTGGTGACCGACATCGATGCCATGGATCACGTCTATCTGCGCCTCATTACCCCCATTGGGGCGGCGCTGCTGAGCTGCGCCGGGCTGGTCTTCTTCCTCTCCTTCTTCGATGGTCGCCTGGCGCTGACGCTGGGAGCCATTCTGCTCTTTGGCATGCTGGCCTTGCCCCTGGTCTTCTATTTTGCCGGGCGCGCGCCGGGCCGCCAGCTCATCGCCGAGAAGTCCAACCTGCGTACCCGCATGGTGGACTATCTGGACGGCCAAGCCGAACTGCAGATGTTCGCCGCCGCTCCCGAGGCGCTCACCGGATTGCAGCAGGCGGAGCAGGCCCTGATCCGGGCCCAGGCCCGCATGGCCCGCGTCAGCGGCCTGGCCGCCTTCTCGGTGCAGTTGCTGAGCGGCTGGACTCTGACCCTGATGCTCTGGCTGGCCGGTCACGGCGTCGGTGGCAGTGCCCCTGACCCCATCACGGCACTCATGGTGTTCGCTACCCTGGCGAGCTTCGAGGCGCTGCTGCCGCTGGCCGGTGCCTTCCAGCACCTCTCCACCAGCCTCACCTCCGCCCGCCGTCTCAACGAGATCCTGCAAGAGGCCAAGGCGCCGGAGTGGGGAGCACAGCAAGCCCCCGCTGCCCGGGGTGCCGTGCAGATAAGCGACCTGCATTTCACCTATCCAGGCCAGGATGCTCCCGTGCTGCAAGGGTGCACCCTGCAACTGCATGCCGGGGAGAAGCTGGCGCTGCTGGGGCAGACCGGCTGTGGCAAGTCCACCCTGATGGGGTTGCTGACCCGGGAATGGACGGCCCTATCGGGGGAGATCCTGCTCGATGGCAAGCCCCTCACCGATTACAGCGAAGAGGCGCTGCGCGCCTCCTGCTCCGTGGTGAGCCAGCGGGTCCACCTGTTTGCCGATACCCTGCGTGGCAACCTCACCCTGGCCGCCCCCGGAGCCAGCGACGAACGGCTCATCGAGGTGCTCACGCAGGTGGGGCTCGGGACTCTGCTGCGCGATGAGGGTAAGCAGGCCGAACAGGGACTGGATGCCTGGCTCGGGGACGGCGGGCGTCCGCTCTCCGGCGGGGAGCGCCGCCGCATCGGCATCGCCCGCGCCCTGCTCCACGATGCACCGCTCTGGCTGCTGGACGAGCCCACCGAAGGGCTCGACACCCAGACCGAACGGGAGATCATGGATCTGCTGCTGACCCTGGGGGCGGATCGCACCCTGCTGCTCATCTCCCACCGCCTGCTGGGGCTGGAACGGATGGACAGGGTAGCCCTGATGGAAGAGGGTCGCATCCGTCTGTGTGCCCCCCACCAGGAGCTGCTGGAAGATGATCACTACCGCAGCCTGCACCGGCGGCTGGCCCCCGCCTGATCCGGGATCGTCTCGCTACAATCCATTGATATGGCTAAAAATGGGGCTGGTCGCCATCGGCGACTGCCCCCTATAATGGCCCACTCGCCACCCAACAAGATGCCGATATGAAACGCCTGATCCTGATGATGCCCCTGATTGCCTCCGGTTGCGCCGACTTCGCCTTCAACAGCAATCTGGACAAGGAAAACTTCGACGAGTACTTCAAGCCGGGGAGCGTGCGGATCTACGAGCAGAGCGAGCTCGCCGACCTCAACTACCTCTATCTCGGCACTGTCGAGGGGGAATCCTGCCAGAGCGATGCCAATCAGGCGGTGCCCAATGCCGGTGAAGCCCGCACCCTGGCCCGCCGCCGCGTGGCGGACATGGGGGGCAACGGCGTCAGCTTCGACAAGTGTGCCGAGTTCAGCGACGTGCCCGGCTGCCTGAAACAGGTGATCTGCTACGGTCAGGCGCTGAAAGTGGCCGAAGAGAAGTAAGTCCTGCCATGGCGATCGCCATCGTGCGACTCGGCAGCCCCCGCCTCGAGGATGAGGGGCTTCGCATCGGTACCGTGCGTCGCCCCCCTCGCGGCGTGCCCAAAGCGGCGTTCGCCAGCCAGGATTGGTACGACGTCTGGTTCCCCAATCTGGCCCCCAGCGCCGAGACCATGAAACTCGGTCAGACTGCCGACACCCCGGCCCGGTGGACCGCCTTCTGCAAGCAGTACAAGGCCGAGATGGCCGCCCCGGCCGCGAAGCACGATCTGGCCCTGCTGGCCGCCCTCTCCCACACTACCCATTTCTCGGTGGGGTGCTACTGCGAACAGGAGTCCCGCTGCCATCGCAGTGTGCTGAGGACCCTGCTGGCCGACGCGGGGGCATTGCTGCGCTGAGCCCCGTCATGGATGAACACCCCACATGAGAAGAGGGCACCCTGGGGTGCCCTCTTCTTTATGATGTCGGCTAATGCGCATTCGATGACAAGGAAACCTCCACTCGTCGTCGCAAGGCCTGTTCCTCGTCATGGGTCATGCCCGGCAGCGGCCCCCGGGGGTTGCTGGCAAGCCATCCCACCAGATCGTCAACCGTCTCCTCCAGGGGGCGAAAGTTCAGCCCATGAACGATGGCGGCCTCGGCGCTGATGGTGCCATACCCAGCATACTCGGGCAGCTCGTTTGGCAGCAGCGTGGGATAGCTTTGCCAGGGCGCCACCCCTGCCGCCATCAGGTCACGCCAGGGAGCCCACTCGAGCTGCAAGGGGGTCGCTGGCGTCAGCCGGGCAGCGAGGCGCTCCACCCAGTCGTTCAGTGCGATGCCGGGCTTGATCAGGTTGAAGCACCCAGCGAGTCGCTGCTCGGCAGCCCGCAGCACGAACTCGGCGCAGTCGCGCACATCCAGGTATTGCAGCCTGTCCTCCCCCAGCCCCGGCAAGAGCCAGTGCCCGCCCCGCTGCACCCGCCTCACCCACCAGGCAAGACGAGCGGTCGGATCAAAGGGGCCGCAGAGCACGCCGGGGCGCAGGGTGCACAGGCGATCTCCCCAGCGGGCGCGATACACCGACTCGCACAGCACCTTGAGGGGGCCGTAGTCGGTGGGCGCTCCTGCCATCTCGTGCAAGGGGGCCGACTCATCCATGCCGGGTTGGGAAAAATCGCGATAGACACTGATGGTGGAGATGAAAATGAGCCGATCACAGCGCCCCAGCAGGGCGTCAGAGAGCCCTTCGGCCTGTTCGGGGCGATAGCAGCAGGTGTCGATGACCAGATCCCAGTGCCGCCCTTCGCCCCGCAAGGGGGCCAGGTCCCCGTCTCTGTCCCCGTGAAGCTGGGTCAGCTCCCGCCAATCCGGGTGCTGGCGGTGGCCGCGATTGAACAGCGTCACCTCGTGCCCCCAATCCAGGGCCAGCGTGGTCAGGTGGCGACCCAGAAAGCCGGTGCCGCCGATAATCAACAATTTCATCCCTGTCTCTCCTCTATGGCGCCCTCTCCTTGCAGCCCCTCCACGGGCAGCCGAAACGGCCATGGCCTGGCATGGTGAGCACACGCCCTGATGCCGCCAGGCATATCGTCATGGTGCGGGCAGCAGATTCCTTGTCCGCTCCCCCGCCACCCCTTTTGCCGCCCCACCCTACGCAAGTTGGCACCAGGACACAGCCCCCTGGCACCGGGTCTGAGATCGGGATCACAGGGGCCGCGTCCTGGTGCTCCCCCTGCGTTTTCGGCGTGCCTGTGCTACATTGCCCGGGTTTTCAGCCAGGATCCGCCATGAAGTTCGATATCGATACCCTAGGGATCATCCGCTCTCCCTACAAGGAGAAGTTCGCCATACCCCGCCAGCCCGGCCTGGTCAGCGCGGCTCGCGCCCTCCTCGAACTGCTTCCTCCCTATGATCAGCCCGATGTGCTGCGTGGCATCGAGCAATTCTCCCATCTCTGGATCAGCTTCGTGTTTCACCAGACCATGGATCAGGGCTGGCACCCGACGGTGCGCCCGCCGCGCCTCGGCGGCAATGAGCGGGTCGGGGTCTTTGCCACCCGCTCCACCTTCCGTCCCAACCCCCTTGGCCTCTCCGTGGTCGAGCTGCACGGGGTGGGACGTGAGCGCGGCAAGCTCTGGCTCGAGCTGGGCGCCGTGGACTTGCTCGACGGCACCCCCGTTGTCGACATCAAGCCCTATGTCCCCTATGCCGACAGCCTGCCCCACGCCCGTGGCGGTTTCGCCCCCGATGCCCCCACCCCGCTGCTGGCGGTGAGCTTCAGCGCCCAGGCCGAGCAGCAGCTCGCCCCCTGGCTCAAGGCCCACCCGGAGCTGCGTGAACTGGTGAGGGAGGTGCTGGCCCAGGATCCCCGCCCTGCTTACAAGAAGGGCAAGCCGGATGACAAGGTGTACGGTGTCAGATTGTTCGATGTGAACGTGCGATTTCAGATAAAAGAACCGCAATGTCAGGTGCTGACCATCGAACCCGCTTGAAAAAAGCCTCTCTGGCAGCATGAAAAAAGCCACCCTCCCGGGTGGCTTTTTTATGGGCAAAACAGGGTGCTCAGCGCCGCTGCAGCAGCAGGCTGCCGATGGAGTAACCGGCGCCAAAGGAACAGAGCACCCCGCGAGCCCCGCTCGGCAGATCCTGGTTGAAGAGGTGGAAGGCGATGATGGAACCCGCCGAGCTGGTGTTGCCGTAGCGGTCGAGGATGACAGGCGCCTCCTGCTGGCTGGCGTCGTGGCCCAGCAACTTGCGACCGATGAACTGGTTCATGGTGAGGTTGGCCTGATGGAGCCAGAGCCGGCTCAAGCCATCGGCCGCCCATCCCTGCTCCGCCAGCTGGGAGGCTATCTGATCGCACACCAGGGGCAGCACCTCCTTGAACACCTTGCGCCCCTGCTGGCGGAACAGCTTGTCGTCGCCGTAGCGGGTGCGCGGGCTGAGCCGGTTCAGGAAGCCGAAGTTGTTGCGGATGTTGTTGGAGTACTGGGTCACCAGCTTGCTGGCCACCAGTTGCCAGGGGTTGGCCACCTGGCAATCGGCCTCCCGCTCCAGCAGCACGGCGGTACAGGCGTCGCCGAAGATGAAGTGACTGTCCCGATCGCGGAAGTTGAGGTGACCCGAGCAGATCTCCGGATTGACCACCAGCGCCAGCCGGGCGGTGCCTGCCGCCAGCATGTCTGCGGCGGTCTTGATCCCGAAGGTGGCGGAAGAGCAGGCCACGTTCATGTCGAACGCCAGGCCGCTGGCGCCGAGATAGTGCTGCAATTCGATGGCCAGCGCCGGGTAGGGGCGCGGCATGTTGGAGGCGGCGACGATGACAAGATCGATCTCCCCCGGTTCACGACCGGCGGCGATCAGCGCCTGCTCGGCGGCCGCCACCGCCATCTCCACCATGATGGAGGGCTGATCGTCCGGGCGCTCCGCCATGAGCGGTTGCATGATGTCGGGATCCAGCACCCCCCCGCTGCTCACCAGATAGCGGCTCTTGATGCCGGAGGCCTTCTCGATGAACTCGCAGCTCGAGTGCTGCTTGGCAGGCAGCTGCCCTGCATCGATGGCGGAGGCGTTCTCCTCGTTGTAGAGATCCACGTACTGGTTGAAGGCCGCCACCAGCGCTTCATTGCTGACGGCAAAGGGAGGGGTATAGAGGCCTGAGCCACTGATTACGATAGAGGTCATCTTTGCTCCTGGCCGGGTGCAATCCCGGCTTGTCTGTTTTTTAGGGTTCAGAGGGTCACAGCTGGTCGATGGCCGCAGCCAGACCCGCCAGGGTCAGCGGGTGCATCCGCCCGCCGATCAATTCGTTCATCAACTTGATGGAGGGGTGCCACAGCCACTCCTGCCTTGGCAGCGGATTGACCCACACCATCTTGGGGAAATGTTGTTGCAGGCGCCCGAGCCACACCTGGCCGGGCTCCTCGTTCCAGTACTCTACGCTGCCACCTGGCCAGGTGATTTCATAGGGGCCCATCTTCGCATCCCCCACCACCATCACCCTGTAGTCGCTGCCGTAGGTGCGCAGCAGCCGCAGGGTATCGAACCGATCATCAAGGCGCCTGGCATTGTCCTGCCAGACGAAGTCGTAGAGGCAGTTGTGAAAATAGAAGAACACCAGGTGCTTGAACTCGTGGCGCAGGGCCGAAAAGAGGCGCTGCACCTCGGCCACATGGGCATCCATGGAGCCCCCTACGTCGAAGAAGACCAGCAGTTTGACCCCGTTGTGGCGCTCGGGCCGCAGCTTCACATCGAGCCAGCCTTGCCTGGCCGAGCTTTGGATGGTGTCGTCGAGATCCAGCTCGTCGGGATTGCCCCGGCGCACCCAGCGTCTGAGCTTGCGCAGGGCGAGCTGGATGGCGCGCTGCCCCAGGGGCGAGTCGTCACTGAAGTTGCGAAAGTGGCGCGCTTCCCACACCTTGGTCGCCCGCCCGTGCTGACCCTCTCCCCCCATGCGGATCCCTTCCGGGTGATAGCCGCCGTGACCGAACGGGCTGCTGCCCCCGGTGCCGACCCACTTGTTGCCGCCGGCGTGACGCTCCTTCTGCTCGTTCAAGCGCTGGTTGAGGGTCGCCAGCAGCTTGTCCAGCCCGCCAAGGGATTGGAGCAACGCCTTCTCCTCCGGGCTTAACAGTCGCTCGAACTCCTTGCGCAGCCAGTCGTCAGGCAGGCTCTCCGGCAACAGGGGGATGACGGCCAACTCTTCGTAATACTCGGCGAAGGCGCGATCGAAGCGATCCAGGTGCGCCTCGTCTTTCACCAGCAGGCAGCGAGCCAGAAGATAAAACTCATCCATATCGAGGCTGGCAAGCCCGGCCGCCAAGGCCCCATGGAGATCCAGCAATTCGCGCAGGCTGCAGGGGAGCTTGTGACGGCGCAGATGGGTAAAAAAGTCGATCAGCATGGGTCAGCTGCCGCGTCTGGCCAGAAAAGCGAGCTTCTCAAACAGATGCAGGTCCTGCTCGGTCTTGAGCAGGGCGCCGTAGAGGGCAGGCACCAGTTTGCCCGGCTCACGGGTGCGCAGGGCTTCGGGGGCGATGTCGTCGGCCAACAACAGCCGGATCCAGTCCAGCAGCTCGGAGGTGGACGGCTTCTTGCGCAGCCCCTCTACCGCATGCAGCTCAAAGAAGAGCGTCATCGCCTCGTCGAGCAGCCGATCCTTGAGGTTTGGGTAGTGGAGCTTGACGATGGCCTGCATCTCGGCCTTGTCGGGGAAGCGGATGTAGTGGAAGAAACAGCGGCGCAGGAAGGCGTCCGGCAGCTCTTTTTCGTTGTTGGAGGTGATGATGACCACGGGTCGCTGGCGCGCCTTCACGCGCTCGCCGGTCTCGTAAACATCGAACTCCATCCGATCCAGCTCCAGCAGCAGATCGTTGGGAAACTCGATGTCCGCCTTGTCGATTTCATCGATGAGCAGCACTGGCCGCCGCTCTGCGCTGAAGGCCTGCCACAGCTTGCCCCGGCGGATGTAGTGGCCAATCTCCCCTACCCTGGGGTCACCGAGCTGGGAGTCTCGCAGCCGGGCGACGGCATCGTATTCGTAGAGCCCCTGCTGGGCCTTGGTGGTGGACTTGATGTGCCAGCTGATGAGCTCGGCGCCCAGGGATTCGGCTACCGCCTCCGCCAGCACTGTCTTGCCCGTACCGGGTTCACCCTTGATGAGCAGCGGCTTCTCCAGCACGATGGCGGCATCGACGGCCATCTTCAGTGCCTGTGATGCGAGATAGCGATCGCTTCCTGCAAATCCCATGAGATCCCTTCCATTGGATGCCCAGGCAGCGGGAGCCCCCTCGGCAAGAGAGAATAAGTTCTATATGTTGTAATAACATATTGTTATAACGATTCGTCACTTCTCATTCAGAAACCACAGGGTAATCTTGTTTCATCGCCTTAACAAACACAGGGATAGCACCATGAGCAAAATTTTTGAGGACAACAGCCAGACCATAGGCAACACCCCGCTTGTTCGTCTCAACCGTGTTACCAAGGGCCGCGTGCTGGCCAAGATCGAGAGCCGCAACCCAAGCTTCAGCGTCAAGTGCCGGATCGGTGCCAACCTCATCTGGGATGCCGAGAAACGCGGCGTGCTGACCAAGGGCAAGGAGATCATCGAGCCCACCAGCGGCAACACGGGCATTGCCCTGGCATTCGTGGCTGCGGCCCGCGGCTATCCCATCACCCTGACCATGCCGGCCACCATGAGCCTCGAGCGCCGCAAACTGCTCAAGGCCCTGGGTGCCAACCTGGTACTGACCGAAGGTCCCCTCGGCATGAAGGGCGCCATCGCCAAGGCCAACGAGATCCTCGAATCCGAGCCGGGCAAGTACGTGCTGCTGCAACAGTTTGAAAACCCGGCCAACCCGGAAATCCACGAGCAGACCACTGGCCCCGAGATCTGGGACGCCACCGATGGCGAGGTGGATGTGTTCGTGGCGGGCGTCGGTACCGGCGGCACCATCACCGGGGTCTCCCGCTACATCAAGAAGACCAAAGGCAAGGCCATCGTCTCCGTGGCGGTCGAGCCCAGCGAATCTCCCGTCATCAGCCAGAAACTGGCGGGTGAAGAGATCAAACCGGGTCCGCACAAGATCCAGGGCATCGGCGCCGGCTTCATCCCGGGCAACCTGGATTTGAGCCTGCTGGACCGCGTCGAGCAGGTGAGCAGTGACGAAGCCATCGAGATGGCCCGCCGCCTGATGGAAGAGGAAGGGATCCTGGCCGGTATCAGCTCCGGCGCTGCCGTGGTCGCTGCCAACCGTCTGGCCGAGCAGCCGGAGTTCG
Organism: Aeromonas sp. PS2Canimalfood6; assembly: GCF_048276795.1. Classification (NCBI taxonomy): domain Bacteria; kingdom Pseudomonadati; phylum Pseudomonadota; class Gammaproteobacteria; order Aeromonadales; family Aeromonadaceae; genus Aeromonas; species Aeromonas sp. PS2Canimalfood6. Next base: position 16,819 of record NZ_JBLUXC010000036.1, on the reverse strand, counting down.
AAGGGAAAACGATTGTCGTCATCCTGCCGAGCGCCGCCGAGCGTTACCTCTCCAGCGCCCTCTTCGCCGGTGTGTTCAGCGAGCAGGAATTGCAGCAGTAGTTGATCAGCCAACACCAAAACGACGGCGCTCCTCGGAGCGCCGTTTTCATTATGCGCTAAACTCTCTAGCCACCAGTGCCACTCGGCCCCTTATTTTTTGGGGTAAAATAACAAAATTGGATATGACAAAAAAAGCAGACATTCTGTGATAAATCTCATATCCTGTGCGGCGTCACGAGGTGTTTGCTGGCAAGGTATCACAAGGTAACAAAGTGTTATTTTTCGTTATAAAATAATTTCAGGCCAGTCCTGACGCGGCTTGCAGCCTGATAGCGAAAAAATACCTGGCCACAACGCCGAATACTGCACAGAAAATTGACCTGGATTAAACCATTGCAGGTCTGATTTCGTTACTTTACAACATATCCATACTGACACGGTGAGACAGGAAGCCTCATTGGCGACCATCTCTCCAAACAATATCAATAATATGGGGTGAAACCATGTACGAGAAGTCTGTTGTTATTACTGCTGAAAACGGCCTGCACACCCGTCCTGCAGCTCAGTTCGTGAAAGAAGCCAAAGAATTCCAAAGTGAGATCACTGTGGTCTCCGGTGGCAAATCCGCCAGCGCCAAGAGCCTGTTCAAGCTCCAGACCCTGGGTCTGACCAAAGGCACCAACGTGACCATCCAGGCTGACGGCCCGGACGCTCAGAAAGCCGTTGAGAAGCTGGTTGCCCTGATGGACGAGCTGGAGTAATCCAGCTTTATTCCTCCCCCACAGTCGTTTTAATAGGAAGGATTATGATATCTGGCATTCTTGCGTCCCCCGGTATCGCATTCGGCAAGGCGCTTCTTCTGAAAGAAGATGAAATCGTTATCAATCAGGGCAAGATTCCCGCCGAACAGATTGATGCCGAGATCAACCGCTTCCTCGAAGCCCGCACCAAGTCAGCCGCACAGCTGGAAGCCATCAAAGAGATGGCCGGTCGCACCTTCGGTGAAGAAAAAGAGGCCATCTTCGAAGGCCACATCATGCTGCTCGAAGATGAAGAGCTGGAAGGGGATATCAGATCCTTCATCAAAGAACACAAGGCCTCTGCCGACAGAGCCGTTCACGAGGTGATCGAACAGTACGCCAAGATGATGGCCGATCTGGATGACCCCTATCTGCGTGAGCGCGCCACCGACTTCCGTGACATCGGCACCCGTCTGGTCAAGAACGTACTGGGCATCGCCGTTGTCAACCTGAGCACCATCGACGAAGAGGTCATCCTGGTCGCCAAAGACCTGACCCCGTCTGAAACCGCTCAGATCAACCTGAAATACGTGCTGGGCTTCGTCACCGACATCGGTGGCCGTACCTCCCACACCTCCATCATGGCCCGCTCCCTGGAGCTGCCGGCCGTCGTGGGCACCAACGACATCACCGAGCGCGTCAAGAACGGTGACATGCTGGTGCTGGATGCGATCAACAACCAGGTCATCATCAACCCGACCGCCGACCAGTTGAACGAAGCCAAGAAGTTCCAGGCCCAGTTCCAGGCCGAGAAGGACGAGCTGGCCAAGCTCAAAGACCTGCCTGCCATCACCCTGGATGGCCACCAGGTCGAAGTGTGCGCCAACATCGGGACCGTCAAGGACACCGAAGGTGCCATCCGCAACGGCGCCGAAGGCGTGGGTCTGTACCGTACCGAGTTCCTGTTCATGGACCGTGACGCGCTGCCGACCGAAGACGAGCAGTTCAAGGCTTACAAAGAAGTGGCCGAAGCCATGCCGGATCAACCGATCATCGTCCGTACCATGGACATCGGCGGCGACAAAGAACTGCCCTACATGAATTTCCCGAAAGAGATGAATCCCTTCCTGGGCTGGCGTGCCGTGCGTATCTTCTTCGATCGCACCGACATCATGCACGCCCAGCTGCGGGCCATCCTGCGTGCGTCTGCCTTCGGCAAACTGCGCATCATGTTCCCGATGATCATCTCCGTCGAAGAGTTCCGCAGCCTGAAGGCTACCGTGGAGACGCTGAAAGCCGAACTGCGTGCCGAAGGCAAAGCCTTTGATGAATCCATCGAAGTGGGTATCATGATTGAGACCCCGGCCGCGGCCGTGATGGCTCATCATCTGGCCAAGGAAGTGGATTTCTTCAGTATCGGTACTAACGACCTGACCCAGTACACCCTGGCTGTCGACCGTGGTAACGAGATGATTTCCGCCATGTACAACCCGCTGTCACCCTCCGTCCTGACCCTGATCAAGATGGTGATCGACGCTTCCCATGACAATGGCAAGTGGACCGGTATGTGCGGTGAACTGGCTGGTGACGAACGCGCCACCCTGCTGCTGCTGGGTATGGGTCTGGATGAGTTCTCCATGAGCGCCATCTCTGTACCGCGTATCAAGAAGCTTATCCGCAACACCAACTTCGAAGATGTGAAGGCCATGGCCGACCAGGCGCTGAGCTTTGCCACCGCCGCCGAAATCGAAGCGTGCGTAGATAACTTTATTAAGCAGAAGGCAGTCTGCTAAGATCGGCTGCAAACAGCGACAATCATCTCTAGGAGCTTTTACTATGGGTCTGTTCGACAAACTGAAGAAACTGGTTTCCGACGACAGTTCTGACACTGGCGGCATCGAAATCTTTGCTCCGCTGTCCGGCGAAATCGTCCCCATCGAAGATGTGCCTGACGTCGTCTTCGCCGAGAAGATCGTCGGCGACGGCATCGCCATCAAACCGGCCGGCAACAAGATGGTTGCTCCGTGCGACGGCACCATCGGCAAAATCTTCGAGACCAACCACGCGTTCTCTCTGGAGTCCGACTCTGGTATCGAGCTGTTCGTTCACTTCGGTATCGACACCGTCGAGCTGAAGGGTGAAGGTTTCACCCGTATCGCTCAGGAAGGTCAACAGGTCAAGCGCGGTGACACCATCATCGAGTTCGATCTGGCCGTTCTGGAAGCCAAAGCCAAGTCTACCCTGACACCTGTGGTCATCTCCAACATGGACGAGATCAAAGAGCTGGTGAAGATGACTGGCGCCGTGACCGTGGGCGAAACCCCGGTGATCCGCATCAAGAAATAATGCGCCCTGGCCTGACGCCAGCGACCGCCAAAAACCGAAGCCTGGTGCTTCGGTTTTTTTTTGCCCCTTCCATCTCCCGATACTCCATGGGCTCCCGCACAGGTCAGCATGACGGCAAACAGGCAGAAATGTTATCGAGATCAACACGGGCATAAGCAAGCCAAGTACCCTCAAGAGGGATACCTGCGGGTCCTTTGGCTCGATATGAGACGGGATGAAAAGAGATAAACCGCTTAAGTGGCGAGGAGACAACGATGCTGAGAAATACCGAACAACGTTATGGCAGCCTGAGCATAGGGCTGCACTGGTTGACCCTGCTGCTGATGATCGCCGTCTATGCGCTGATGGAGTTCAGGGACATCTTCCCCAAAGGGTCGGCCGGCCGCGACCTGATGAAGGAGTTTCACTTCATGGTGGGTCTGCTGATCCTGGCGCTGGTGGTCGTGCGCCTGCTGGTGCGCGTGGGTAGCCCTTCACCGCGTATCGTGCCCGAGCTCTCCCCCCTGATGCTCACGCTGGCCAAGCTCGCCCACCTGGCGCTCTATGGCTTCTTGCTCCTCACTCCGCTGCTGGGCTGGCTGCTGCTGAGTGCGGGCGGCAAGCCCATCCCCTTCTTCGGCCTGGCGCTCCCCGCCCTCATCGCGCCCGACGACGGCCTGAAGGGCACCATCAAGGAGTTGCACGAGACGCTGGCCAACATTGGCTATGCCCTGATTGCCCTGCACGCGGCGGCAGCCATCTACCACCACCATGTGCTCAAGGACAACACCCTGACCAATATGCTGCCCGAGCGCAAATAACCAGCAACGAGTTGCACACCAACAAAAAGGCCCCTGTGACAGAGGCCTTTTTGTTCATGGAGGGCCATGGGCGACACGTCGTCAGCCGGGCAATACCACCCGGCTTTCGCCGCCACCGAGGGCCTCCACCCGCACCTGCACGCCGATCCGCTCCACCAGGGTCTGCACGTGGGAGATGACCCCGATCTGGCGACCGGCCGCCTGCAGGGAATCGAGGCTGGCAAGCGCCAGATCCAGGCTGTCGGGGTCGAGGGTGCCGAAGCCTTCGTCGATGAACAGCGATTCGACCTGGGTCTGGCGCGACGACAGGCTGGATAGGGCCAGCGCCAGCGCCAGCGACACCAGGAAGCTTTCACCGCCGGAGAGGGAATCCACCGAACGCACCTCATCCCCCATGTCGAGATCCACCACCTGCAGCGCCAGATCGGTGCCGGGCACTCGCTCCAGCCGATAGCGGGGGGAGAGCTCGGCGAGCTGGGCGTTGGCCTCCAGCAGCAGCCGCTCCAGGGTGAGGCTCTGGGCGAAGGTGCGCAGCTTGGCGCCGCTGGCCGAGCCGATAAGGTCACAGAGGCGCTGCCAGTGATCCGACACCGCCTGCTGGGCAGCCAGCGCCTCCTGCAAGGTGCCCGCCTTGAGGGCCGCCGCCTCGGCCTGGGCCAGCGTGCTCTTGCACTGGAACAACTGCTCGTCGAGAGCGCGGCAGTGCGCCTCCAGCGCCGTCAGCCGGCTGTCGAGCTCCGGCGGCGCCAACGCGGCCAGCTCGGGGTGATGCTCGCGGTAACGATCCCGCTTGCTCTCCTCCAGTGCCAGCGCCCGCTGCCGCTCGGTCAAACGGGTACGCGCCTCGGCGCGGGCATCCTCCAGCGCCTGCAAGGCGGCGCGGCGCCCCTTGAGCTCATCCGGGCTCATGGCCAGCAGGCGGCGCAGGTCATATTCGGCGATGCCGAGGCTGCTGGCGTGGGCAGCCCAGCGCCCCAGCACCTCCCGTCGCCGACGGCTGCTCACCTGCTTCTCCTGCTCCAGATGGCTGAGACGGGTCTTGAGCTCGGTCTGGCGCTCGCGCAGGGCGCGGGCCGCCCCCTGCATCGTCTCCAGCTCGCTCGCCAGCTGCTGCAGCCGCTGCTGCCAGCGGCTCTCGACCAAGGCAATCTCCTCGCCCCCCAGACAGGTGGCACGGCTGGTGACCAGCCCCTGCCGTTGCTGTTCGTGCTCCTTGTAGTCGCGCTCGAGCTTGTGCAGCAGCTCGCGCTGGGTCTGCAGGCGTGCCTCCTGGGCGCTCAGGGCCGGGGTGAGGCTGGCAATCTCGCCGGTCAGCCGCTCCCACTCGCTCTGGCCGTGCAGCCAGGCCTCGCAGGCCCGCTGCCACTCATGCCACTGCTGGCTGCCCAGCCACTGACGCCAGGGCTGGCCTCCCATCTGCTCGTCGAGCCGGCTGCCCCCCTGCTCAAGGCGCTGGCGCAGGGTCGTTTCCTGCTCGCCCATCCCCTTCACCTCCCCTTCCAGGGCGATGCGCTGGCGGTCGGCCTCCTGCCACTGCTGCTCGAACTGCTGGTGCTGGCTGGCCAGCTGACTCAGCTGCTGGCGCACGGCCTGCAACTGCTGCTGCCCCTGCTGGGCCTCGCGCAGTTGCTGCTGGCTGCGGACCAGCCCCTGCTCCAGACTCTGGCCGCGACCGAGCAGGGTACTCATCAATTCGTTCCACTCGATCGGGCTCTGACGTAGCGGCAACGGATGGCCCAGCAGCTCGGCACCGCCGAGCTGCTGCCAGCGCTGGGTCAGCTGCTCGGCGCGCGTCTCCAGCTCAGGCAGATGCTGTTGGCGCACCGCCAGCTGGCGGGCCAGCTCCTGGCGCTCGCTCTCGCACTGAATGTATTGGTGATTGAGCCGCTCCCACTCGAGCTCCAGGCTGCGGACGCGCTCCGCCAACTGCCCCAGAATGCCGGCCACCTGTGGCTGGCTCTGGTGATAGGGGTGCTCCTCGGCGCCGCAGAGCGGGCAAGGTTCACCGTCGCGCAGGATGTGGCGATGCTGCTCGAAACTGGCGATGGCGCGGGACTGCTCCAGCGCATGGCGCGCCTCGTCCCGTTGCAGGGCGAGCCGCTCGCGGGCCGGCGTCAGCTCGTCGCCGAGGATGGCCAGCTTGCCGAGCGCCTGCTCCAGCTGGGCGATCTCCTGCTGCAGGCGACCATGCTGCTCACCGTGATTGCGGCCATAGTCCGCCAGCTCCAACAGCTGGCGCAGCTGGCCCAGCTGCTCAGTCTGCCCTTGCCACTGCTCCTGCGCCTTGGCCAGACGCCCCTCCCACTGCTGCTCCTGCAGCTCGTGCTGTTGCTGCTGCAGTCGCTCCTGCTCGCGCTGCCAATAGTCGCGCTCCTGCTGCCCCTGCTCCAGCTGATGTTGCAACTGCCTGAGGGCGCGCAGCTTGTGTTCGCGCAGGGTGAGCAGTTGCTGCAGCCTGTCGGCATCCTCGGCCCAATCCTGCATGGCGGTGAGCAGGGGCTGCCACTGGCGGGCCACCGGCGCCAGCTCCTTGTGCTCCTCAAGCCAGGCACCCCACTGCTGGTGCTGGCCCTTGAGCTGCTCCACCTGCTGGCACTGCTGGCGCCAGCCCTGCTCCAGGGTGAGCTGCACCTCCCGCTCCTGCGCCCCCTCCTGCTGGATCTTCTGCAGTTGCTGCTGCTTTTCCCGAATGCGGGTGTCGAGCTCCTGCGCCCGTTTGAGTTCAGGCTGCAGGGCGCCCCACTCGCGCTCGGCGGCGATCTTCTCCGCCAGCAGTTGCTGTTCGGTGAGGGCGCTCTGCTGGGTCTTCTCCTCCAGCTTGCCAAGTTCAGGGCCAAGCTCGGCCTGCGCCTTCTCCTGCTGCTGCACCTCCAGGGTGAGGCGAGCCAGTTCGTCGTGATCCGCGCGGGCCACCTGGGCTTGCTCAGCGCGGGCGAACTCCTCGCGCTCGGGGGCGGCCGCACCGTGGGCCGCCTCGGCTGCGGCAAGAGCCACTTCCCCCTCCTCACAGGCCTGCTGCTGGGCGGCGATGCGGCCGTTGAGATCGCGCAAATACTGCATCAGCTGCTGTTGCTGCTGCTCGTGTTTGAGGCTGGTGGCGAGGTTGACCTGCTGGCTCACCCACTGCTCGCGGGTCACCTCGTCCATCAGTGCCACGTCGCCGAGCCGCTGGCTGATGGCAGCCAGTTTCTGCTGCTCCTCCCGCGCCCGCTCATGGGTCTGGACCGAAATAGCGGAGTAGAGCTCGGTGCCGGTCATCCGTTCGAGCAGGGCCGAACGCTCGTCGGCGCTCGACTTGAGGAAGGCGGCAAACTCCCCCTGCGGCAGGATGACGGCGCGGCGAAACTGCTCCCAGGAGAGCCCCACCAGCTCGTCGATGCGATCCTGCAGCTCCCGCTTGCTGCCACTGAACACCTGGCCCGACGCCACGTCGGTCAGGCTGCGCTCCTGGGCCTGAAAGCGCCCCTCGGCGCGGTTGCGGGCCCGGCGCACCGCCCAGCGGGCCAGCCAGATGCGGCCGTCACAGCCGCGAAACTGCACCTCGGCAAAACCGCTGGCGTGGCCGCGGCTGAGGATGCCGCGCACGTCATTGGCCTTGAGCTTCTCCTCGTCATCCATGCGGCCCACTTCGGCCACGTTCTTGCGATTGGCGATAAAGCGCGGCATCTCGTCGTAGAGCGCCAGACAGATGGCATCGAGCAGGGTGCTCTTGCCCGCGCCGGTATTGCCGGTGATGGCAAACAGGCCGGCGGCCCCCAGGGCGCCACCGGCAAAATCGATGGTGAATTGACCGGTCAGGCTGGCCAGATTCTCCCCTGACAGCGACAAGATTTTCATTGGCTGGACTCCTTCACCTGCTCCAGGATCTCTTCAAACGACGCCACCAGCTCGGCCTCCGGCTCCCCGTCGAACTGACGCTGATAGCAGAGGCGAAACACCTCGGTGGGGGAGAGCTCATCGAGCCTGCGCTGGCCGGCACCATCCGCCAGCCCCAGGCCCGAGCCCTGATAACTGGTCGTGATGCGGGCCAGGCGCACCGGCTTGTCGCCGATGGCGGCCAGTACGCGCTCGCGGATGCGGGCCTCGGGTTTGGGCAGCAGCAGCCGCACCTCGAGGAAGGGCTGCGCCTGCTGCGGGCAAGCGGGCAGCGCCAGCACCTCGATGGCCTGGAGCGCCTCGTCGAGGCCGCTCTGGGGCAGGCGGATCATCTCCACCGCGCGGGGCACCGGGATCCGCTCAAGGCGGGCCAGCTTGCCCCCCTCAAACGTCACCTCCAGCACCTGATGGTTGTAGTTCGCCTCGGCCAGCGAGAGCGGCAGCGGCGAGCCGCTGTAGTGCACTCCCTCGGCCGGGCTCTGCGCCAGGTGCAGATGGCCCAGCGCCGTGTAGTCGGCGGCGGCAAACAGCTCGGCAGGCAGGGCATGCTGGTTGCCGCCAAGCACCCGCCGCTCGGAGAGCTCGGAGAGCTGGCCCGCCGCCAGATAGGCGTGGCCCATGGCGATGAGGGCCTGATCCGGATGGCAGCGCACCCGCCCCTCGCTCAGCACCGCCTCATAGACCTGGCGTACCCCTTCGATGAGTCTGTCCTGCCCCTCCCTGAGCCCGTCGGGGCGCAGATCGCTGCTGCGCAGAAACGGCACGGCGGCGCACCAGGCGGCCACCTCGCCGTTTTTGCCTCGCAGCGGCACCAGCAGGCGCTCGGTCTCGAGGCGCCCCTCGTCGTCCCGACTGATGCTACCCACCAGATGCAGGTCGAAGGCGCGCAGCAGCTCGTGGGGGGCATCCAGCTTGGAGGGGGAGTCGTGGTTGCCGCCGATGAGCACCATCTCCAGTGCCGGGTGCTCGGCCCGCAGCCGTGCCAGGAAGCGGTAGAGCTGCTGCCAGGCGCTGGCGGGAGGGTTGGCGGTGTCGAACAGATCGCCCGCCACCAGCAGGGCATCGATGTCGCGGGTCTTGATGGTGTCGGCCAACCAGTCGAGGAAGGCGTCGTGTTCGAAGCGGCGGTCGTGGCCGTGAAGCTGATGACCGAGGTGCCAGTCGGCGGTGTGCAGGATCTTCATGGAAAACGGCTCGATAAGGAGAAGAGAGCGGGGGCGAGGGCGCCCCGGGATGGAAACAAGATGAGGATGGAGCCCCCCGTTTTCAACCGGGGCAGCCCCAGACGTCAGATTCAGACGGCTTGGTAATGCATCTGGTACTGAAGATGACCGGTGAGGGGATCGGGCACCTCCCCCCCGATTTCAAAGCCGTGGCGGCGGTAGAAACGCACCGCAGGCTCGTTCTCCACGAAGACCCGGGTATGCAGCTCGGCACATCTGGATCTGGCTTCCTGCAACAGGGCGTGCCCCACCCCCCGCCCCTGCCTATCGGGGCGCACGAAGAGTGCAGCCAGGTAATCATCCACCAGCGCCATGAAGCCGAGCAGGTCCCCTCGCTCCTCGAACACCCAGATGCGGGCGTCATCAAGGTAGCGGGTACGCAGCTCCTCCTGAGTCTGCCACCAGCAGGAGGCATCGACGAAATCGTGGGCCTGCAGGGAGGCCAGGAGCCAGATTTCGACGATCTCTTCCATGTCTTCCGGCCGACTCTGTCTCAACATGGTCGCCTCCTTGTCAGCAATGTGAACACTCGCAGTCTAGGGGAGTTGGGCCCGCTCCCGGGGGATCAAGGTGGGGCCCTGTGAGGTCGATCGCCCTTTATTTAGCGAGAATGATTGGCTGATCACAAAGCGCCTCTCTAGTACAATGCCCGCCGGACAATCTAGAGACCGAGGACGCCATGTGGTTTAAAAACCTGCAGATTTACCGCTTTACCCGCCCCTTCGACCTGACCGTTGAGCAGCTGGAAACCCAGCTGGAAGCCTGCGCCTTCACCCCGTGCGGCAGCCAGGACATCTCCCGGTTCGGGTGGGTCAAGCCCCTTGGCAAATTCGGCTCCACCCTGACCCACGCCGCCTCTGGCCACATCCTGCTGTGCGCTCGCAAGGAAGAGAAGATGCTGCCCGGTACCGTGGTCAAGGAGATGCTGGCGGAGAAGGTAGAGGCCATTGAATTCGAGCAGGGCCGCGCCCTCAAGAAGAAAGAGAAGGAGGCGCTGAAAGAGGAGATCATGCACACCCTGCTGCCCCGCGCCTTCAGCCGCACCAGCCAGACCTTCGCCTGGATAAACCCTGCCGACAACCTGATGGTGGTGGATGCAGGCTCCGCCAAGAAGGCGGACGATCTGCTGGCGCTCTTGCGCAAATCCATCGGCTCCCTGCCGGTAGTGCCGGTGGCCCTCAAGAACCCGCCCGAGATCACCATGACCGAGTGGCTCAATGAGGGCAACCTGCCCGCCGCCTTCACCCTGGAGGACGAAGCCGAGCTGCGCAGCGCCATGGAGCACGGCGGCATCATCCGCTGCAAGCAGCAGGATCTGATGAGCGAGGAGATCAAGAATCACCTGGCCAACGACAAGCTGGTGACCAAGCTGGCCCTCAACTGGGGCGAAACCCTGAGCTTCGTGCTGGGGGATGATCTCTCCATCAAGCGCCTCAAGTTCAGCGAAGAGCTGCGCGAGCAAAACGACGACGTCACCAGTGAAGATCCCGCCGCCCGCCTGGACGCCGACTTCGCCCTGGTCACCGCCGAGCTCTCCCAGTTCATCCCGGCCCTGTTTGCCGCCCTGGGCGGTGAAGAGCAGTCCATCTAAGCAAATTGGCTCAGCCTGATTGCAAAAAACCGCCTTCACGGCGGTTTTTTCATCTCCATCGGCATCGTCGCCACGGGCTGGCCCCCTCCGGGGTAGCGCCGCCGCGCAATACCCTGACCCCATTGATTGCGGCAGCATGGCGCACTGCCCCGGCAGCATGAAACCTCGCTAGAGCGCCCCCCTTTCCTGCAACAGTCGATGAAGTCGCTGCGCCAGGGTGCGGTAACCCTCGGCATTGAAATGCACCGCATCGGATTTCAGGGCCGGGTCTCGCAGCAACTCGCCGATGCTGTCGTTGTCCAGCACCAGCCCGTACTGCTCTGCCAGCTCCTCGTAGAGGGGAGCGCCATCGGCAAACAGGGATTTTCGGGGCACCCCGACAAGCAGGATCTGGGCCCCGCTCCCCTGCACCGCCTCTATCATGGCGGCGAGATTGGCCTTGAGGGCCGCCTCCCCGCTGCCACGCAGGATGTCGTTGCCCCCCTCCAGCAGGATGACCAGAGCGGGTCTGTGCCGGGCCAGCAACCCGGGCAGGCGGGCCCTACCGGCCTGGCTCAGCTCTCCGGACACCCCGCCATTGACCACGGGATGGCCGCTCAGGTTCGCCAGCACGCTGGGGTAGCTTTGGGACGGGCTCACCCCGCGCCCCTCGGTCAGACTGTCCCCGAAGGCGAGCAGGGTCTCCCCCTGGGCCAGCGGTCTGAAGGTCGGCTCCCCGCAGGCCGTCAGCAACAGGCAGAGCAGCCCCGCCATGCAAGGTTTCGCCAGCGTCCCCCGGTGTGTCATGAGCGCCTCCTTGATAGTTTTGTAACCATATGAGTATTAAGACAAACTTTTAATCAAGCTCCAAGTGTGACACATTTCGGCAGGTGAACAAGAAACCGACAAGGAGCCTGTCATGTCCCTCAAACCCCTCGGCCTGCTGGTCGCCCTCGGCCTGCTTGGCGGCTGCGCCTCCCAGGATGGCTTTCACTATGTCCCTCCTCCCCAGACCCTGATCGCCCCGGAGGCGGCCAGCGGCTGGATTGACAAACCGGGCTGGCAGGGCCGTGACTTCATGGTGGCGGCGGCCAACCCGCTGGCGGTGGACGCGGGCTACCAGATCATCAAGGCGGGGGGCAGCGCCGTCGATGCAGCCATCGCCGTCCAGCTAGTGCTGACCCTGGTGGAGCCCCAATCCTCGGGCATCGGCGGCGGCTCCCTCATGCTGGTGTGGGACGGCAAGCAGGTGGCGGCGGTGGATGGCCGGGAGACAGCCCCCGCCGCTGCCACCGATCAGCTCTTCATGAAGGAGGGCAAACCCATGGCCTTCTATGAGGGGGTGGTGGGCGGGCGCTCCGTCGGCGCCCCCGGCACGGTGCGTGCCCTGGCCCTGGCGCACGAGCGCTATGGCAAGCTGCCCTGGGCCACGCTGTTCGAACCCGCCATCACCCTCGCGGAGCAAGGGTTCGTGATAAGCCCCCGCCTCGCCACCCTGCTGGCAAAAGATCCCTATCTGGCCGGGGATCCGGACGCCCGTGCCTACTTCTATCAGGCGGACGGCACTCCCAAGACGGCCGGTACCCGGCTCACCAACCCGGCCCTGGCCAGGGTGCTGCGTACCCTGGCAAGCGACGGCCCCGACGCCTTCTATCGCGGCCCGCTGGCCGAGGCCATGGTGGCCAAGGTGCACGCCCACCCGACCAACCCCGGGGTGCTGAGCGCCGCCGATCTCGCCAGCTACCGGGCCAAGTTGCGGGACGGGCTCTGCTTTGACTATCGCCAGAGCGAGATTTGCGGCTTCCCGACCCCCTCCTCCGGCACCATCGCCCTTGGCCAGATTTTCGGCATGCTGGAGAGCCGGGACATGGCCGCCCTCAAACCGGTACAGGGGGAGCAGGGCCAACTGGCCGCCTCCAGCGAGGCCATTCACCTCTACAGCGAGGCGGCACGCCTCGCCTTCGCCGATCGCAACCAGTACGTGGCCGACGGCGACGTCGTCGACGTGCCGGTGACAGGCCTGCTGGACAAGGGCTATCTGGCGCAGCGGGGGCACCTTATCGGCAACCGCTCCATGGGCGTCGCCCAGCCCGGCAACCCGCCCCGGGCGCTGGCCAGGGGCCGGGACGCCACCCCGGAGCTGCCCTCCACCAGCCACATCTCCATCGTGGACAAGAGCGGCATGGCGGTGGCCATGACCAGCTCCATCGAGGATGGCTTCGGCTCGCGGCTGATGGTCAACGGCTACCTGCTGAACAACCAGCTCACCGACTTCTCCTTCACCTCGGTGGACGCCGCCGGCCTGCCGGTGGCCAACCGGGTGGAGCCCGGCAAGCGCCCCCGCTCCTCCATGTCTCCCCTGCTGGTGTTTGACAAGGCAAGCGGCGAGCTGGAGATGAGCCTGGGATCCCCGGGAGGCTCGGCCATCATCAACTACGTGGGCAAGGCGCTGCTCGGCACCCAGGATTGGGGGCTCGACCTGCAGCAGGCCATCAACCTGCCCAATTTCGGCAGTCGCAACGGCCCCACCGAGCTGGAGCAGGGGCGCACGCCCGATACCGTGGTCCAGGGGCTCAAGGCCAGAGGGCACGAGGTCCTGCTTAACGAGCAGACCTCCGGGCTGCAGGGCGTCCAGCGCCATGCCGGCGGCTGGCTGGGGGCCGCAGACCCCAGACGTGAGGGGGTCGCCAGGGGGGAGTGATGCCCCTTCAGCACCCTCGTTCACCATGGAGGAGGCCAGCCTCCTCCATGCCGTGTGCTCATAGGTGTTCTCCCTTGCCTCCCGATATCATCATCGATTGATTATTCCTGCCAATTTTTCTTTAACTGCACACTCTTTTCACCCAATCGCAATGCATTAAAGATGCTTTTCATCAAAACCAACGCAAAAACTGGAACAGTGTTGCTCATGGCATATAAATGCATTACTTTTCAATAGAAACGGCATCTGTTGCCCTCAAGATTTCCCCTTGATACGGCCAACTTCTGTCTCTTTCGCCCCCTGCTCATTGACAGCTGCCCTCTTCACCTTCGGGTGATCTGGTAGCCCCTGACTGCCATTAGCGAGGTGACGACATGGACCACTCACTCCCCCTTATCACCACCCTGGTAGGCGGCCTCGTGCTGGCCTACCTCTTCGGCATGCTGGCAAGCCGCCTGCGCATCTCCCCCATGGTGGGCTACCTCGCGGCCGGCGTGGTATGCGGCCCCTTTACGCCGGGCTATGTCGCCGACCTGCGGCTCGCCCCCGAGCTGGCCGAAATCGGCGTCATCCTGCTGATGTTTGGTGTCGGCCTGCATTTTTCCGTGAAAGACCTGCTGTCGGTGAAACACATCGCCATCCCGGGAGCCATCGTCCAGATAACGCTTGCGACCCTGCTCGGCCTTGGCCTCTCCCAACTGCTCGACTGGACCGTGACCGCCGGCCTGGTGTTTGGCCTGGCCCTCTCCACCGCCAGTACCGTGGTGCTGCTGCGCGCCCTGGAGAGCCGCGGCCAGCTCGACACCAACGAGGGACGCATCGCCATCGGCTGGCTCATCGTGGAGGATCTGGTGATGGTGCTGGCCCTGGTACTGCTCCCCATCCTCGCCAACCTGCAGCAGGGGGGCGAGGCACTGACCCCGGCCCAGGTGATGGCGGATATCGGCCTGACCCTGGCCAAGGTGGCTGCCTTCATCGCCCTGATGGTCATCGGAGGGCGACGCCTCATCCCCTGGCTGCTGGCCCGCACCGCCGCCACCGGCTCCCGCGAGCTGTTCACCCTGGCCGTCCTCTCCTGTTCCCTGGGCATCGCTTTTGGCGCCGTCAAGCTGTTTGGCGTCTCCTTTGCCCTCGGCGCCTTCTTCGCCGGCGTCGTGATGAACAGCTCACATCTGAGCCACAAGGCGGCCAACGACACCCTGCCCCTGCAGGACGCCTTCGCCGTGCTCTTCTTCGTCTCCGTGGGCATGCTGTTCGACCCCGTCATACTGCTGCGCGAGCCCCTGGCCGTGCTGGCCACCCTGTTCGTCATCGTGATCGGCAAATCCGTGGCCGCCTTCGCCATCGTGCGGCTCTTTGGCCACAGCCAGCGCACGGCGCTGACCATCTCCGCCAGCCTGGCCCAGGTGGGGGAGTTCTCCTTCATCCTGATGGGTCTCGGGGTCATGCTCGAGCTGGTCCCCGGGGTCGCCCGGGATCTGGTGCTGGTCGGCGCCTGTTTCTCCATCGTGCTCAATCCGCTGGTCTTCAACCAGGTGGAGCGCTGGCTGAGGCGCCATCCCGAACCACGCACCGATGGGTCACCTCACCTCTGCCCCTTGCAGGGCCATGTGGTGGTAGTGGGCGCCGACGAGATAGGCCAGCACCTCATTCGGCAGTTGCATGAACAAGGCAGGGAGATGGTGGTGATCGACACCGACGAGCGACTGCTGGCCCCCTGGCGCGCCATGGGGATCACCTGTCTGGCGGGCCATCCCATCCAGCAGGATCTGCTGACGGCGGCGCTGCCCAACGCCAGCTGGCTGCTGATCACCCTGGATGACAGCCTGCTGGCCGGTGAGATAGCCATCAGGGCGCAGGAATACGGCGCCCTGATGCGCATCGCCGCCTGTGCCCACCAGCACGAGGAGGTGCATCATCTGCGCGTGCGCGGCGTGCATCAGGTGGTCAAGAGCGAGGAGGAGGCTGCGCGGCGACTCTGTCACCTCGCCATGGAGATGGCCTGAAGCTCATCGGAAGTAACGAGTCCCCACGACGGGGCCAGACAAGAAGCCCGGGCCTGCTGCCCGGGCTTTTTGCATGACGGGGCGATACTGCCGTCCCCTCACAGCAGATCGTGCTTGTCCAGCAGGCGATAGAGGGTGGCCCGGGAGATGTCGAGCGTGCGGGCCACCTCCTCGAGCTGATCGGGGAAGCGGGCCAGCGTCCGTTGCAAGGCCTGACGCTCCGCCGCTTCGCGCACCGCCTTGAGCGAGCCGTCGAGCAGCAGGCTGTCCATGTTGGTCAGCTCCATGTCATCGGCTTCGATGAAGGGGCCGCTGCACATGACCACCGCCCGCTGAACCCGGTTGCGCAGCTCCCTCACATTCCCCGGCCAGCCATAGGACTGCATGGCCTGGCGCGCCTTGCGGGTGAAGCTGAGCACCCGCCCGCCCCGCACTTCCGCCAGAATGTCATCGGCAAGGAGCTGGATGTCTTCCGCCCGCTCGCACAAGGCCGGGGTGCGCAGGCGCACCACGTTGAGCCGGTAGTAGAGATCCATGCGAAATCCGCCGCTGGCCACCGCCTGCTCCACATCGATATTGGTGGCCGCGATGATCCGCACATCCACACGACGCGTCAGGTGGCTGCCCACCGCCTCTATGCACTGCTCCTGCAAGAAGCGCAGCAGGGTTGCCTGATCCTCCAGTGGCAACTCCCCTATCTCGTCGAGAAACAGGGTGCCGCCATCGGCGGCCTCTATCTTGCCTATCTTGTGGTGCTGTGCCCCGGTGAAGGCCCCCTTGACGTGGCCGAACAGCTCGGACTGGATGAGCTGATGGGGCATGGCCCCGCAATTGACCGCGACGAAGGGGCTCTCCTCCCCGAACGTGCTGTAGTGCAGCTCCCGGGCCACCAGCTCCTTGCCCGTGCCGCTCGGTCCCGTCACCAGTACGGGCAGGCGGCAATGCTGCAACCGCACGATCTGGTCGCGCAACTGGCGGATGGGGGCGCTCTCCCCCTGGATGAAACGCAGCTGGGGTTGCAGTCGGGGGCGGTGTCGCCGGATGAGGCGCGCCATCCCCAGGGCATGTCCCAGGCTGTGGGAGAGCCTGTCTCTGTCCAGGGGAAAGGTGTGAAAATCATGAAAACAGGCTGCCAGCAAATTGCGAAGGGCTTCGCTGGCGAGACAGTCCCGCTGGATGAGGCCGATCCACAAGGCGCCGGAGTGCTGCGCTATCAGGTTGTAGAGGGCTTCGTGCTGCTGATGCTCGATCACCACCAGCACCAGGGGATAGTCCTTTTCCTGCAGTTTTTTCTCTGCCACCACCAGGGAGCTTGCCTGCTCCACCTGCCACTCGCCTTGTTCCAGCAGGCTTTCCAGTACGGCACATGAATTGATGAGCAACAATGCCGTTTCTGTCATCATGTACAGGATCTTTAGCTACAACCAATTGAAATAGATAGAAAAAAGGCTTCGTTTGTGATCTGATTTAATCGCAAAAAAAAACCGACACGCCCGAAGCCATGACTATTATCAAT
>NZ_JBLUXC010000035.1:0-44081 GCF_048276795.1 Aeromonas sp. PS2Canimalfood6 | reverse complement strand
GGAAGGGGTGAACAACAAGATCAAAGTGATAAAGCGTATGGCATATGGATTTAGGGACTCAGAATACTTTTTTCTGAAAATCAAGGCGGCCTTCCCCGGAAAGCCGCGATGAACCTTATTTATGGTTGCTCAGACTCCGGGTCTCAGAGGCTGGGCAGAGTCCCGGCCGGGATCAGGTCGTTGTAGCTGGCACGGCCCAGCAAGGCGGCGGCCGCCTCGATGTCCGGTGCAAAGTACCTGTCCTTGTCATAGAAGCTGACCTCTTCCCGCAGACGGCCCTTGGCCAGCTCGATGAGCTCGGTGGAGCGCAGGGGTGCGCGGAAGTCGAGCCCCTGGGCCGCTGCCAGCAGTTCCACCGCCAGGATGCCACGGGTGTTCTCGGCCATGTCCGCCAGCCGGCGACCGGCGAAGGTGGCCATGGAGACGTGGTCCTCCTGGTTGGCCGAGGTGGGCAGGCTGTCCACCGAGGCCGGGTGGGCCAGGGTCTTGTTCTCGGAGGCCAGGGCCGCCGAAGTAACCTGGGCGATCATGAAACCGGAGTTCACCCCGCCGTTGTTCACCAGGAAGGCCGGCAGGCCGGACATGCGCGAGTCGATGAGTAGCGCCATGCGCCGCTCGGACAGCGACCCGATCTCGGCGATGGCCAGGGCCAGGTTGTCGGCGGCAAAGGCCACGGGTTCTGCGTGGAAGTTGCCGCCGGAGATGATCTCCTCATCCTCGGCAAACACCAGGGGGTTGTCGGAGACCGCGTTGGCCTCGCACACCAGCACCTCGGCGGCCTGACGGATTTGGGTCAGGCAGGCGCCCATCACCTGGGGCTGACAGCGCAGGGAGTAAGGATCCTGCACCTTCTCGCAGTTGTGGTGGGACATGCCGATCTCGCTGCCGTCCACCAGCAGGTGGCGGTAGCAGGCGGCCGCATCGATCTGGCCGCGCTGACCGCGCACCTCGTGGATGCGGGCATCGAACGGCCGGCGGCTGCCGAGGGCCGCTTCAACGCTCATGGCACCGATGGTGATGGCGCCGGCGTAGAGATCCTCGGCATGGAACAGCCCTTCCAGCGCGAAGGCGGTGCTCGCCTGGGTGCCGTTGAGCAGGGCCAGCCCCTCTTTCGGCGCCAGGGCGATGGGCTCCAATCCTGCAATCTTCAGGGCAGTGGCGGCGTCGATCAGCTCACCCTTGTGACGGGCCTTGCCTTCACCGATCAGCAGGCAGCTCATATGAGCCAGGGGCGCCAGATCGCCGGAAGCGCCGACGGAGCCCTTCTTCGGCACCACGGGGTAGACCTCGGCGTTGATAAGGGTCATCAGGGCCTCGAGCACCGTCAGCCGAATGCCAGAGAAGCCACGGGCGAGCGAGTTGACCTTGAGCACCATCATCAACCGCACGGTGGCGTCATCCATGTACTCGCCAATTCCTGCCGCATGAGAGAGCACGATGGAGCGTTGCAGCTCGTCCAGCTGCTCCACCGGGATCCGGGTATTGGCCAGCAGGCCAAAGCCGGTGTTGATGCCATAGACCACCCGGTTTTGCTCGATCACCTTGGTGACCACGGCGGCGGAGGCGTGGATCCCCGCCAGGGCAGCCGGACCCAGGCTGACGTGTACGGGCTCGCGGCTGACACGGCGCAGGGTGGCGAGGCAGAGTTTGCCCGGTTGCAGATTGAGTTCGAACATCTTATTTCACCCCTTTGCCGGTGGCGTCGATCATCGGCAGATCCAGTTTCGCCTCATGGGCACAGTTGATGGCAATCTCGTAGCCGGCGTCGGCGTGACGCATCACCCCGGTGGCCGGGTCGTTGCGCAACACGCGGCCGACCCGCTTGGCGGCATCGTCGGTGCCGTCACAGACGATCACCACGCCGGAGTGCTGGGAGAAGCCCATGCCGACCCCGCCACCGTGGTGCAGGGAGACCCAGGTCGCACCGCCGGCGGTGTTGAGCAGGGCGTTGAGCAGCGGCCAGTCGGAAACGGCGTCGGAACCATCCATCATGGATTCGGTCTCGCGGTTCGGGCTCGCCACCGAGCCAGAGTCCAGATGGTCACGGCCGATGACGACCGGTGCCTTCAGCTCGCCATTCTTCACCATCTCGTTGAAGGCCAGGCCCAGGCGCACCCGATCCTTGACGCCAACCCAGCAGATCCGCGCCGGCAGGCCCTGGAAGGCGATGCGCTCGCGGGCCATGTCGAGCCAGTTGTGCAGGTGGGGATCGTCCGGGATCAGCTCTTTTACCTTCTGGTCGGTCTTGTAGATGTCTTCCGGGTCGCCGGAGAGCGCCACCCAGCGGAACGGGCCAATGCCCTCGCAGAACAGCGGGCGGATGTAGGCCGGCACGAAGCCCGGGAAGTCGAAGGCATTCTTGACCCCCTCTTCCAGCGCCATCTGGCGGATGTTGTTGCCGTAATCGAGCGTGGCGGCGCCGCGGGATTGCAGGGTCAGCATGGCTTCGACCTGACGGGCCATGGAGCGGCGAGCCGCCACGTTGACCTCGTCCGGTGCGCTCTTTTGCAGATCGCGCCATTGGGCCACGCTCCAGCCCTGGGGCAGGTAGCCGTGTACCGGGTCATGGGCGGAGGTCTGGTCGGTCACCACGTCCGGCGTGATGCCGCGAGCCACCAGCTCGGCGAAGACGTCGGCGGCGTTGCCGAGCAGGCCGACGGAGACGGCGGTGCCGCTGCGTTTGGCCTCCTCGATCATGGCCAGCGCCTCATCCAGGCTGTGGGCCTTCTTGTCGACGTAGCGGGTACGCAGACGGAAATCGATACGGGTCTCGTCGCACTCCACGGCGATCATGGAGAAACCGGCCATGGTGGCGGCAAGGGGCTGGGCACCGCCCATGCCACCCAGGCCCCCGGTCAGGATCCAGCGGCCTTTGGGCTCGCCGTTGAAGTGCTGGTTCGCCACCGCGAAGAAGGTCTCGTAGGTGCCCTGCACGATGCCCTGGGTGCCGATGTAGATCCAGGAGCCAGCGGTCATCTGGCCGTACATCATCAAACCCTTTTTATCGAGCTCGTTGAAGTGCTCCCAGTTGGCCCAGTGGGGCACCAGGTTGGAGTTGGCGATGAGCACCCGCGGCGCATCCTTGTGGGTCTGGAACACCCCGACCGGCTTGCCGGATTGCACCAGCAGGGTCTGATCGTCCTCGAGCCGGGTCAGCACCTCGACGATCTTGTCATAGCAGGCCCAGTTGCGGGCGGCGCGGCCGATGCCGCCGTACACCACCAGGGACTGGGGATGCTCGGCAACATCCGGATCCAGGTTGTTCATCAGCATCCGCAGTGGCGCTTCGGTGAGCCAGCTCTTGGCGGTCAGCTGGGTGCCGTGGGGAGCACGGATCACGCGGCTCGGATCGTGGCGGGGATCCTGGTGTTGTACAGACATAGACACTCCTTGTTTAGCGATGCAATCAGGCGGCGCGGTGCGCCACTACTTGGTCAACTGGTGAACCAGGCGCGCAGCCACGCGGGCACTGCGGTTGTCCTGATCCAGGTTCGGGTTGTACTCGGCCAGATCGGCGAGCCTGAGCTTGCCGCTGGCCCGGATATGGGCGATGAGCGGTTCGATGACCGCCAGCTCCACGCCGCGAGCGGCGGGAGCGCTCACTCCCGGCATCACCGCCGCCGGCAGCACGTCGAGATCGATGGTGAGATAGAGGTGGTCGCAACGGGCGATGAAGGCATCCAGCCCGCCTAGCAAGGCTGGCAGCTCGGTCGGCGTCATCGCTTCGTCCAGCACGTGCCAGACTTCCAGCGCCTCGGCGCGGGCAAAGAGCGCCGCGGTATTGGCGGTTTCGGCCACCCCGAGACAGGCATAGTGAAAGGGGGTGCCCTGGGCAGCACACTGCTCGGCAATCTGGAAGAAGGGGGTGCCCGAGCTCGCCTGCTCCTGTTTCATGCGCAGATCGAAGTGGGCGTCGAAATTGATGATCCCGACCCGCCCTTCGCCGCCAAGATGACGGTTCAGGCCGCTCCAGCTGCCAAACGCCACCTCGTGGCCGCCTCCCAGCACCAGGGGGAAGTGCCCCTGATCCAGCGCACTCGCGACCCGCTCGGCCAAGCGCCCGTGGGCGGCATCGAGATCGCCGTCCTCACAGGCCAGATCCCCGCCGTCATAGACGGAGGCGCCCAGATGCCAGGCCGTGTTGGCCAGCAGCTTGCGCACCGCCAGCGGTGCACCGGCGGCGCCGACCCGCCCCTTGTTGCGGCGCACCCCTTCGTCACAGGCAAAGCCGAGCAGCACCACGCCGGGTTCGCGATTCCCCTGCCAGGGTTGCACCCTATCGTGCCAGCGCAGGGCCAGCTCGCCGTCTTCGGGATCCTGACGCCCCTGCCAGACCGACATGTCGATCCCGTTGAACTTATCCATGAAGGGTTTCCTCCCCGTTGACCACACGGCTCACCAGCTGATCGACGCCGATGAGGTAGCTGAGCTCGGCCGGATGGCCGCAGTTCCAGACAAGGAAATCCGCCAGCATGCCGACCTTGAGCTGCCCCAGCCGTTCCTGCTCGCCGAGCGCCCTGGCGGCGTGGCGGGTCACCCCGGCCATGGCCTCCACCGGGGTCAGGCCAAACAGGGTGCAAGCCATGTTCATGGCCATGCGCAAGGAGACGATGGGGGCCGTGCCCGGGTTGATGTCGGAAGAGACAGCCATGGGTACCCCCGCCTTGCGCAAGGCAGCGATCGGGGGCAACTTGGTCTCCTTGAGGAAATAGAAAGCGGTGGGCAGCAGGGTGGCGACCACGCCACGGTGGGCCAGCGCCTGGATCCCGTCCTGATCCAGATATTCCAGATGATCCACCGAGAGGGCGCCGAAGTGGGCGGCGAGCGTGCTGCCCCCCAGGTTGGAGAGCTGATCCATGTGCCCTTTCACCGCGAGGTTGTACTGATCCGCCGCCAGATAGACCTGCTCGGTCTGGGCAAGGGAGAAGCCGATGTGCTCGCAGAAGACATCCACCGCATCCGCGAGACCTGCCTCGGCCGCCGCCGGGATGATCTCCTGGCAGATGGTCTCGACCCAGGAGTCGGGATCGTCGCGATACTCCGGCGGCACCGCATGGGCCGCCAGCAGCGTGGTCTTGACCCGGATGGGCTGCGTCTCTCCCAGACGACGGGCCACCCGCAACATCTTGAGCTCGTCTTCCAGGGTGAGGCCGTAGCCGGACTTGATTTCGACTGTGGTGACCCCTTCCCGGATCAGGGACTTGATCCGCGGCAACGCCAGCTCATAGAGCCGCTCCTCGCTGGCTGCCCGGGTGGCGCGCACCGTGCTGATGATGCCACCCCCCTTGCGGGCGATCTCCGCATAGGGGACTCCCTTCTGGCGCAGCTCGAACTCTTCGGCGCGACTGCCGGCGAAGATGAGGTGGGTGTGGCAATCGATAAGACCGGGGGTGACCAGCTTCCCCTTCATGTCCTGCCAGGAGGCGGCATAGGGGCCCTTGAGATCCTGCATGGGGACCAGAGCGTGGATCTTGCCATCCCGCACGCCAAGGGCATGGGGCTCCAGCAGGCCGTAGTCCGCCAGATCGGGGCGCAGGGTGGCGGGTGTCACGTTGAGCCAGACCCGCTCGCAGTTCAACAGTTCCTTGTTCATACCGACCTCTAAATGTATATACAATAATTTATAGCCGATCTCTGAAAAGAAAGGAAGGATAAAGTTCACATCTTGATAACAGCGGTTTTATTAGAGTGTAAGCACAAAAAAGCCCACCGAGAGGTGCAATGCTGTTCAGATAAGCACTTTTTTGACTGATTATTCATAAATTGGATTTGAGTTGAGGGGGCAAGGCTGTGTCCAGTCGATCTTCCTCCAGCCTTTATCCAGCGGGGCTTGCAATAGAAAGAGGGAGGCATCATGCCTCCCTCGATTTTTTGTCCTGATACTACGTGGACTGGAACTCAAATTCTCTTAAGTGAACAGCATTGCACCGAGAGGTGGGCTTTTAAATGCTTAATTTGTATATACAATTATGCGAGACGCGTCTTGGAGCTCAGCTTGTAGCGGGAACCCGGCGACAACAATCTGGCATAGGAGACCAGACAGCCGTCTGACCAGGTGCGCCGGTGCAGCAGCAGGCAGGGGGTGTCGACCCTCACTTGCAGCAGTCCGGCTTCACCAGCACTCGGCAACACGGCTTCTACCACGTGCTCCATCTCGGAGAGAGGGCAGATCTCCATCAGATAGCTGTTTGGCGTCTGCTGGGTGAAATCCTGCTCGCCATAGCCGGGCAGTCGCTCGGCATCGACGAAGCGCTCCTCCAGTTGCAGCGGCTCCCCA
The DNA here is from genome assembly GCF_048276795.1 of Aeromonas sp. PS2Canimalfood6. Classification (NCBI taxonomy): domain Bacteria; kingdom Pseudomonadati; phylum Pseudomonadota; class Gammaproteobacteria; order Aeromonadales; family Aeromonadaceae; genus Aeromonas; species Aeromonas sp. PS2Canimalfood6. The sequence continues at coordinate 37,804 of NZ_JBLUXC010000035.1, read as the reverse complement.
TCGGCCTGATGGACGATGAGGCTGTGAAAGGTGGGCGCCCCGACCCGCAGGCCCAGACGCACCGCCACTTTCTCGTCGGCGGCCTGACGTTGCAGCCGGATCACCCGCGCGCTGTACTCGCTGCCCCGCTCGGCGATCTCGTCGGCGATGTTGCGAATCGCCAGGAGCGGCGACTCGGTGCGCCTGTCGGCCACAAAGCTGCCGGATCCGGCGGTGCGCACCAGCCAGCCTTCGGCCACCAGTTCACGCAGCGCCTTGTTCACCGTCATGCGGCTCACGGCAAACTGCTCGCACAGGGCGGCCTCGGTCGGGATCCGGTCGCCCGCCTGATAGTGGCGTTCGCGGATCCCGTCCAGGATGTGCTGCTTTATCTGAAGGTAGAGCGCAGGAGCCACCGGATGGTCCTCAGCGGCGACGATGGGGCGGACGCATGTCCGGCCAGGCGCGATAGACGTCCGGGATCTGGTCAGGGCCGCTGATGCAGAGATCGAGATCGTGCAGCAGGCCATCCTTGATGCCGTAGATCCAGCCGTGCACCGCCAGCTCCTGCCCCTTGCGCCAGGCATTCTGGATGATGGTGGTGTGACAGACGTTGGCGACCTGCTCGGCCACGTTCAGCTCGCACAGGTAGTCGAAGCGCTCGTGCTCATCCTCGATGGCTTCGAGCTGTTCGCCGTATTTGAAGTAGACGTCCTTGATGTTGCGCAGCCAGTTGTCGATGAGACCCAGCTCCTGGTTCTGCATCGCAGCCTTGACCCCACCGCAGCCATAGTGGCCGCAGACGATGATGTGCTTCACCTTGAGCACCTCCACCGCGTATTGCAGCACCGAGAGGCAGTTGAAGTCGGTGTGCACCACCAGGTTGGCGACGTTGCGGTGGACAAAGACGTCCCCCGGCAAGAGCCCCATCAGCTGGTTGGCGGGAACCCGGCTGTCGGAACAGCCGATCCAGAGGTACTCGGGTGCCTGCTGGGCGGACAGGGTAGCGAAGAAATTGGGATCCTCGGCCTTGATCCGTTCCGCCCACTCGCGGTTGTTGGTAAACAAGTCGTTCAACAGTTTCACTTCTGCTCTCCCTACTGTGGCAGTGGCGGCAACATACCATACACAAGGGTAACCAAGGCAAGGCCGACCAGATCCCCGCAAAACAAAAACAGGGCCATCAGGCCCTGCTTCTTACCGGAGGAGGCCGTCAGGCATCCATGGCATCTTTCAGCTTCTTGAGCGCGTTTTTCTCAAGCTGGCGCACCCGCTCGGCGGAGACGCCGTAAGTATCGGCCAGCTCCTGCAGGGTGGTCTTGCTCTCGTCATCGAGCCAGCGGGCACGGATGATGTGCTGGCTGCGCTCGTCCAGGGTCGCCATGGCCGCACTCAGGCGACGGGTGGCATGGCTGTCCCAGTTGTCGTTCTCGATGTTCGCCGCGAGATCGGAAGATTTGTCTTCCAGATAGTGCACCGGCGCGAAGCCACCCTCGTCTTCATCGTCACCGACCAGGTCGAAGGCCTGATCGTAATTGCTCATGCGCGCTTCCATCTCGGTGACGTCGGCAGCGGATACCCCGAGGTCGGCAGCCACGGCCTGCACCTCTTCGTGGTTCAGCCAGCCCAGACGCTTCTTGGACTTGCGCAGGTTGAAGAAGAGCTTGCGCTGGGCCTTGGTGGTCGCCACCTTGACCATGCGCCAGTTGCGCAACACATATTCGTGGATTTCGGCCTTGATCCAGTGCACGGCGAAGGAGACCAGACGCACGCCCACGCTCGGGTCGAAGCGTTTGACGGCTTTCATCAGGCCGATGTTGCCTTCCTGCACCAGATCGGCCTGAGGCAGGCCATAGCCGGAGTAGCTCTTGGCCACGTGAACGACAAAACGCAGGTGCGACATAACGAGCTGGCGTGCAGCTTCGAGATCGCCATCCTGCTGCAGACGCATCGCCAGTTCGCGCTCTTCCTCTGCGCTCAGCACAGGGATCGAGTTGACGGCCTGGATATAGCCTTCCAGACTACCTTGCGGAATCAGAGCCATAGTGCGTTGCAATGAAGTTCCCATGTTCTACCTCTTACTTTTCAATCGAATCAGTCTAACACCCTGAGAAGACGTGTCTACCGACCAGGTATCATTCTGCGTGCTGCATCATACATCACCCCAGCATGAACCCGGCCCATCTTAGGCTGACGGCATGAATCATAAATGAACAGTCAAAAAAAAGGGGTCACAGTAAAGGACCCCTGAAAAGTAGCATGCTAAGTCCATTGTTGCGGAGCTCGCAACCTTCACATGCTTGCCAAGTCAGACGAGCAAGGCATAGGGGCCATACCCGTATTCATTCTGCTGCAGTCAATAGACCATTGATAAATCAAAAGGTTCAGAGGATCCACATATGATCCTCGGCGCAGACACCATTCAGATTACTCTGAGAAAGTGGCCCGTGCCAGAAACGGGCCACTCTTTTACTTGATCCAGTTCGCAAAATCCAGCGCTTTAAAATGCTGACAAATTAATCAGGACGGTTCTATGTCGCGAATGTGCCTGTGCACCGAGAACCAGGAGGCGATCAACCCCAGCAGGGCGCCCAGCAGTATGAGATTGAAGCCGTCGAACGCCCCCATCCCCACCAGACGGAAGTTGCTGTTGTAGAGCCCCGCCAGCTCCTTCACCACCCCCTCGCTCCAGATCACCATCACCTCGGTCAGCCACCAGGCCAGCATGCCGCCGATGACCCCAAACCAGATGCCCGTATAGAGGAAGGGACGGTGGATGAAGGCATCGGTCGCGCCCACCAGCTTGAGCACTTCAATCTCGGAACGCTGGTTCAGGATGTTCAGGCGCAGGGTGTTGCCCACGATCAGCAACACGGCGGAGAGCAGCAACACCGCGATACCTGTAATGGTGTGGCGCAGCAGGTTCATGATCCCCTGCAACCGGGTCAACCACTGCAGATCCAGCTTGCCCTGCTCGATACCGGGCTCGTTCTCCAGCTTGGCGAGCAGCTCGGCGGCCCCTTCGGGATTCTGCCAGCGCGGATCCGGGATCACGCTCAGCACCGGCGGCAGCGGGTTGCTGTCCAGATAATCCAGGGCATCGCCGAAACCGGAGATCTCCCGAAATTCCCTGAGCGCCTCGTCACGGTTCATATAAGTGACGGACTCCACTTCCGGATAGAGCAGGATCCGCTGCTTCATGTCGAGGATGCTCTGCTCCGGCAGATCCTTGCGCAGATAGAGGGAGATCTGGGAGCTGGTCTGCCAGCTCCCCTCTACCACTTCGGCATTCTTCAGCAATACGTGGAAACAGGAAGGCAGCGCCAGACTCACGCCAAGCACTGCCAGGGTCATCAGGGAGGCGAGCGGGTTGCGCCACAGCTCACCCAGGCTGGCAAAGGCCTGTCGCACATGATCCACCCCATACATCATCAAACGACGCAACGGCGGCTGTTTATGACGAACAATAGCCATCAGCGATCCTCCCCGGACGAATACATGCGACCCGCCTTGAGGGTCAGGGTGCGGTAGCGCATCCGGGCGATCAGCCCCAGATCGTGAGTGGCAATCAGCACGGAGACGCCGAAGCGGTTGAACTCCTCGAACAGGCGCATGATGTCCATGGAAAGCTGGGGATCCAGGTTGCCGGTCGGCTCGTCCGCCAGCAGCAGCGGCGGTTTGTTGACGATGGCGCGGGCGATGCCGACCCGTTGCTGCTCACCACCGGAGAGCATGCGCGGCTGGTAGCGCTCCTTGCCGAGCAGCCCGACCTTGTCCAGCGCCGCCGCCACCCGCTTGTTGATGTCCCCATGGCTGTAGCCATCGATCACCAGGGGCAGGGCGACGTTGTCGAACACGGTACGATCCATCAACAGGCGGTGATCCTGGAAGATCATGCCGATCTGGCGGCGCACGTAGGGGATCTGACTGCGCTGGATGTGGCTGACGTCATCGCCGTGGAAGAAGACGCGGCCGTCGGTCGGTCGTTCCATCACGCTGATGAGCTTGAGGAGGGTACTCTTGCCCGCCCCCGAATGGCCGGTCAGGAAGGCCATCTCCCCCTTGCGCAGGTGAAAACTGACCTTTTGCAGCGCTTGATGACCGCCACTGTAGACCTTGCTGACCTTGTCAAAACGAATCATAACGGTTCCCTGAGATTGACAAACCCCGACCGGGATAAAGCATGGGGCGCTCACTCCCCCGTACCGGCACAACACCTGGATGACAACACCGGTCACAAGCATGCCACATGTCACCCTTGCCTGGATGAGCCATGCCTGCGCCCTCATAGTGACATACCCCGACCGGAGTCGGGGTATGGAACACGTGCTTGTCACGGCCGGGCCGACTCATGTCAGCCGGATTTATTCTTCGCGGCTGAAGAGCGCCTCGATAAAATCGTTGGCGACGAACGGGCGCAGATCGTCGATCCCCTCGCCCACCCCGATGTAGCGGATCGGGATCTGGAACTTGTCGGCCACCGCGAAGATGACACCACCCTTGGCAGTGCCGTCCAGCTTGGTGAGGGTGATGCCGGTCAGGCCCACCGCCTCGCTGAACAGCTTGGCCTGGCTCAATGCGTTCTGGCCGGTGCCTGCGTCCAGAGTCAGCATGATCTCGTGGGGCGCCGCATCGTCCAGCTTCTTCATCACCCGCACCACCTTCTTGAGCTCCTCCATCAGGTTGCTCTTGTTCTGCAGGCGGCCGGCGGTATCGGCGATCAGCACGTCAGCCCCGCGGGAGCGGGCAGCCTCGATGGCGTCATAGATGACGGAGGCGGAGTCGGCACCGGTGTGCTGGGCAATCACCGGAATGTTGTTGCGCTGACCCCACACCTGCAGCTGCTCGACCGCAGCGGCACGGAAGGTATCGCCAGCGGCCAGCATTACGCTCTTGCCCTCGGCCTGGAACTGTTTGGCCAGCTTGCCGATGGTGGTGGTCTTGCCGACGCCGTTCACACCGACCATCAGGATGACGTAAGGCTTCTTGCTGGTGTCGATCACCAGGGGCTGCTCGACCTTGGCCAGCATCTCGCCCATGTCCTGTTTGAGCAGACCGTAGAGCGCCTCGGCGTCCTTGAGTTGCTTGCGATCCGCGTGCTGTACCAGCCCCTCGATGATGCGGGTGGTGGTGTCGACGCCAAGATCGGCGGTCAGCAGCTGGGTCTCCAGCTCTTCGAACAGATCGTCATCGATCTTCTTGCCACGGAACAGGCCGAAGAAACCGGAACCGATATTCTCCCTGGTACGCACCAGGCTGCGCTTGAGGCGGGCAAAGAAGCCCTCCCGCTGCGGCTTCTCCTGAGTGTCGTCGTCCACCTTGGCGGCCAGTGGCAGAGCGGCCAGCGCGGCGGCCTCAGCCTCCATCGCGGCGACCAGACGCAAATCTTCCGCTCGCTGGGCCTCTTTGGCGACACGGGCTTCCTCGGCAGCCTGAGCTTCGGCGGCAATACGGGCTTCTTCTGCGGCGCGAGCCTCGGCGGCAATACGGGCTTCTTCCGCGGCAAGGGCTTCGGCAGCGATGCGAGCCTCTTCCGCAGCGCGGGCCTCGGCAGCAATACGGGCTTCTTCTGCGGCGCGGGCTTCGGCAGCGATGCGAGCCTCTTCCGCAGCGCGGGCCTCGGCGGCAATACGGGCTTCTTCTGCGGCACGAGCCTCGGCGGCAATACGGGCTTCTTCTGCGGCGCGAGCTTCGGCGGCAATACGGGCTTCTTCTGCGGCACGAGCCTCGGCGGCAATACGGGCTTCTTCTGCGGCGCGAGCCTCGGCGGCAACACGGGCTTCTTCTGCGGCGCGAGCCTCGGCGGCAATGCGAGCCTCTTCCGCAGCGCGGGTTTTGGCGGCAAAAATGGCGTCGTCTGCGACCTGAGCTTCGGTTGAGATCAAAGCCTCATTGACGATGACGGGCTCAAGCTCGCCCTCCGGCTCTTCCACAACCAGGGGGCCTTCGTCAGGGCCGCTCAGCGGCGCTTCGGGCTTGGCGGTGGGGGCATCAGCCGGGGCAACATCGGCGACAGGCGCGGGAACAGCGGCGGCCTGCGACTCGACGACCGCCGGGGTAGCGTCGGGCGCCTGCGATGGAACGGCCTCAGCCTCTTCTTTCTTGCGGCCGAAACCCAGCCAGGAAAACAAACCTTTTGCCATCTAAAAATACTCACATCAAAGGCTGACTGCTAAGATAGCCGTCCCTCGGCGGGTCGGCATAAAAATGAACCGCCTTATACTATCACTTTATTTTCTGACGACGAAACGCGATGCCCAGAGTGAAATCCAGCCGTAACAGCCCGAGCAAGAGCCCGGCCCCTCAGGGGCGAGCGGGCGTGGTACGAATCATCAGCGGCCAATGGAAGGGGCGCAAACTCCCCGTCAGGGATGTGGAAGGGCTCAGACCCACCACGGATCGCGTCAAGGAGACCATCTTCAACTGGCTGGCTCCCCACGTGCGCGGTACCCGCTGCCTGGATCTGTTCGCCGGCAGCGGCGGGCTGGGGCTGGAAGCCTTGTCCCGCTATGCCGAACAGGTCACCCTGATCGAGATGGACAGAGGCGCCGCCGACCAGCTCAAGAAGAACCTGACGACCCTGGGCAGCAGCCAGGGGCAGGTGATCCAGGCTGATGCCGTGAGCTGGCTGCAAGGCCCGCCCACCCCCTTCGACCTGGTCTTTCTGGACCCACCGTTTCGTCGCGAGCTGCTGCCCCAGGTGTGCGAGCTGCTCGAGCAGCGCGGCTGGCTGGCATCCGATGCCCTCATCTATCTGGAGCGGGAAAAAGAGATGGCCGATCTGGCGCTGCCCACCAGCTGGACACTACTCAAGGACAAGCAGGCTGGTCAGGTCTGCTATCAGCTCTATCTGCGGGACACCAAGCATGACGCAGCTGTTTAAAGGGGAGATGGGTACAGTCCCCTTCTCCGTCAATTTGGACAACGGCTCAAGGACAAGCAGGTCGATCACATCAGGTCTGCTATCAACTCTATGTACGGGAGGTAAACGATGAAGCGGGTGTTTAATCTGTTGGCGATGGGGGTGCTGCTGTTCTTCTGGTTCGGTGTGGCACTCGCCCTGCTGGGCACCCTGCCGGGCAAACTGAACGGCTTTCTGCCTGTGTGCGGCGTCATCGTGATATTGATGCACTGGGTACAGGCCAGCATGATCAAGGCGGCTTGCAAACCCTACTTCGCTGTCACTCGTCTCGAATTCACCCAGGTGCTGATCTTCGGGGTGTTCGGCATGATGGATATCCGCACCAAGCTGCAGGCCATCATAGACGCCAGGAAGAAGGGAGAGACCCCCCCTAGGGCCGATTAGGCCACCCCCGGCCCGACCAGAAGGAGTGATTCGTCACTCCTTCTGCGTTTTTCCGAGGCTGATTCCCAGCTTGATGGAGAGGGCGGCAAGCAGCAGCAGCATGGCAATGAGGGAGAAGAAGTTGCTGCCAAGCTCGGGGTACTGCACCTTGACCAGGGCAGAATGGCCGAACACGCCGATAAAGAAGCAGAGCAGAATGCAGCTGGGTGTGTTGCCCACCATGGGCTCATGGCGATAGTGCTGATAGAGCTGGCTGGCCGCCAGCAACAGGGCGATGAGGGGGTAGAAGGAGAAGGGGACGACCGACTCCGTCAAGGCCGACAGGAAGGCATCGCCACAGATACCGATCAGCAGGGCCAGCACCAGGGGCTTCTTCGGAATCGCGTTCGGTTCATGCATGAGGCTGTCCATCCTTGCGTTATGTGAGAGATTCGTGGCGCTTGCGGTTCTGCACCTCGGCGCCCATGGCGATCATCCGCAATTGGCTGATGGTGCGCTCCGACAGTGCCTTGCACTCTTCCGGAGTCATGTCGAGGGCGTCTGCACCGGCGCTGAAGACGATGGTCACCATGGCCTCGGCCTGGATATAGGCCTCTTCCCGTGGCGCCTGCGTGGTGGCTTCCAGATAATCGGTCAGCTCGGCGATGAAGTGCTGGATCTCCCGGGCCACCGCCTGACGGAATGCAGCCGAGGTGCCGGAGCGCTCGCGCAGCAGTAGCCGGAAGATGTTCGGGTTGTTTTCGACGAATTCCATGAAGGTCTGCACCGAGGTGCTGATGACGCTGCCACCACCGGCAATGCGCTGGCGCGCCTGGCGCATCAGTTGGCGCAGGGTCAGCCCTCCCTCGTCCACCAGCGTCAGCCCCAGCTCTTCCATGTCCCGAAAGTGGCGATAGAAGGAGGTCGGCGCTATGCCCGCCTCTCTGGCCACTTCCCGCAGGCTGAGGTTGGAGAAACTGCGGTTGGCGCAGAGTTGACTGAACGCCGCCTCGATCAGCGTACGCCGGGTTTTTTCTTTTTGTTGCGCGCGAATACCCACGAAAACAGTCACCTTGAGATTAGCGAGGCCAGATGATAACCCGAAGGCGGGGCCGGGATCAGGTTTGTCTCCGACTTTTTTACCATTGACCCGCATTCCGGCTCAATGGAGAATAGTGAACAGCTGTTCGCTGAAAGGAGCCGAGTGAAATGGACCGCCCCCCGATCATCATGACCAACACCCTGCTGTTCGCCCTCTCCGGGCTGACGGCACTGATAGCGGTCCCCTGGTATGGACTGAGCCAGGGCTACGACCTCTGGCAGTGGCTCTGCTTCCTGCTGCTGTTCTGCTATTGCGGCATCTCCATCACCGCCGGCTACCACAGGCTCTGGTCCCACAAGGCCTACAAGGCGCACCCGGCCCTGCAATGGATCTTCGCCATCGGAGGCGCGCTCGCCCTGCAGAACTCGGCGCTGCACTGGTCCTCGGATCATCGCCGCCACCACCGCCACGTGGATGACAACCAGAAGGATCCCTACAGTGCGGGTCGCGGCTTCTGGTACTCCCACATCGGCTGGATGCTGCGGGAATACCAGCGCGATACCTACCACGACTACAGCAATGTGCGCGACCTGCAAAACAACCCCGTGGTCGCCTTCCAGCACAGGCACTATCTGGCTCTGGCCCTGGTCACCAACATCGGCATTCCGCTGCTGCTCGGCCTCTTGCACGGGGATCTGCTCGGCATGATGCTGCTGGCCGGGGTGCTGCGCATGGTGATGACCCATCACACCACCTTCTTCATCAACTCCCTGGCCCACATCTGGGGCAGCCAGCCGTTCACGGATCGCAACAGCGCCCGGGACAACGGCATCCTGGCCTTCTTCACCTTTGGCGAGGGCTATCACAACTTCCATCACCTGTTCGAGAACGACTACCGCAACGGCATTCAATGGTGGCAGTTCGACCCCACCAAGTGGCTGATCCGCACCGCCGCCTGGTGCGGGCTCGCCAAAGACCTGAGATCCTGCCCGGAGGAACGCATCGAACAGGCCAGGCTGGAGATGCAGCTCAAGCGCGCCCAGGCCAGAGTGCACAAGCAGGATGACAGGGAACGCTGGCAGGCACTGCTGCAGGAGGAGTACGACAAGCTGAGCCTGCAGATCCAGCACTACTATGCCAGCCGCAAGTCACTGCTGGAGCAGCGCAAGCGCACAGCCCTCGCACGCTACGACAGGCTCAGGCTGCAACTGGAGTACCGCACGTTGCGAGACGGTTTCCTCGTTGCCAAACGCAACTGGAGTCGTCTGCTGGCGGGCCTCGCCTGATCGCCGAAACATCACGCAAAAGACCGCCAGCAGGCGGTCTTTTTTATTGGACAAGCAGACGGCGGGCATAAAAAAATGGGGCAACATTCGCATGTCACCCCCTCGCAAATAGCATGTTCCATATTGGGCTACCGCAACCACGGGGGTCTGTCTGGCATCACGGGTTTCCGCTCCCGATCTGCCTCGCCTGCCGGAGCAATCCGGTTGGCCCATTTCCCCTGTTGCCGTCACCCACACGGCAGACCAGCCGCCGTGTTTGTCCTTGCACTCGAGATACTACGCAGTTAAATAAAATAAAAAACCGTTCTACACGCACCTCTATGCAGTCGAGGCCCCTGGATTGTTACGGCGCTATCAATATAAATCGATTAAAAACAATACGATGCAATCCAGTCCCGTTTTTGGATGGCAAACGTTATCCTCGAAGGCGCACAAGGCTTTGCGAGATCTCGCACAAGGCGGATCCCACTCACAACCAACGGTGCAAAGGTAACCAATCGCTCAATTGCGCCAGCAGGCGCCGCCATGCAGAAGGGGACACCGCCACCGGGTGCACGGCCTGCTGCAACCAGCCATCGATGAGTTGCTGCAACTCGTCGCACAACCTCGGGCTATGGAGGTGCAGCATCAACTCGGTGTTGAGCATCAGGGAGCGGGGATCCAGGTTGAAACTGCCGAGCAGCGCCTCCTCCTTCCCCATCAGGATCAGCTTGGCATGCAGACTGAACGCCTCCGTCGTCAGCTCGAACAGGTTGACCCCCTGACGCTCGAGCCAGGGGCGGTGACGTCGATAGGCGCCATAGACCAGGGGCACGTCCGTGCTGGCCAGGGAGTTGGTCAGGATCTCGATGTCGACCCCCTGCCGTCGCTGCCCCTTGAGCCGGCGACGCAGCCCCCGTGTCAGGATCAGGTAAGGGCTCACCAACCTCAGGGCCCCCTGATTGCTCGCCAGCATGCGTCCCAGCAGGGGCGCCGTGGTCGGCCGGGCGACCAGCCCCTTGCCGGGGCGATCGAACCAGCACTGCCCTCGCCCGGGATGCCAGCAAAGGGGAACGGGGCACTCATCAAACAGAGTGGCCGGCAGATCATAGGCGGCCGCCATGGCGGGGTCGGTCAGGGTCAGCAGGAAATCGTTCAGGGCCCGGGTTTCGGCTGGCAGCAAGGGGCGTCTCAACAGGCGACGGACCGGGTGGCTCCAGCGACTGTGCCAGAACAGCGCGAACCCCTGCTCGGCCTGCTGACAGAGGGGGCCGCGGCAGACCAGATCCAGGTCGATGAAGTGAGGCGGCATCCCCAGCCCGAAGTAACGATCACCAATATTGCGCCCGCCGATCACCGCCTGGCTGCCATCCACCAGCAGCAGCTTGTTGTGCATCCGGTGATTGATGCGGCGAAAGCTCAGCACCCCTTCCAGCAGCAAGGTAAGGGGACGCCAGCCCCGCAGCCAGAAGGGGTTGAACAGGCGCACCTCGATGCCCGGTTCCGCCGCCACCGCCTCCAGAAAGCGGTTCTCCCCGCCGTAGAGATCATCGATGAGCAGTTGCACCACCACTCCGCGCCGGGCCGCCCGCACCAGCTCCGCCAGCAGCAGCTTGCCGCTGCCGTCCTCTTCCCAGCTGTAATACTGGGCGAGGATCCGGTGGCGAGCCTGGCGGATCAACTGGCATCGGGCCTTGAGGGCTGCACCGGGATCGGCGAGCAAGGCAAACTCGGCGGGGATCAAGGGTCATCTCTCTGTCATCTGGTGGTGGCATAACCCAGACAACCGCCCCGATAGCCCAGTGTCAAGGAGCCGATGATGGAACTGCGCGACCACCCCTCCCTCAGTCAGAGACCCCATGCCAGCCAACCGGATCCCACCCCGGCCAGGCTGTTGATGCCCTGGTACCAGCAGCACCGGGATCTGGGCTGGGAGCCCCTTGCGCAGCATCACGAGGATCCCCTCCCCGGCCAGCATTGACAGGCTCAGGGCTGCACCGCCTCGATGGCCTCTGACTTGCCCTCCAGCTGGGGCAGGCTGAAACGGTAGGCCACGTAGTATTTGTAGATGGTGCCAACGTAGTTGATGGGCCCCTGGCCCACGTCGTTGGCCACCAGCTGCTCCACGTTGCCGAACCAGACGTTCGGATCCAGCCCCTTGTCAGCCGCCTTGGCCTGCAATGCCTGGACCCGGTTCGGACCCGCATTGTAGGCGGCCAGGGCGAACAGATGGCGATTGAGCCTGTCCATCCCGGGATCATTGAAGTAGGTGTCCAGGATGAGTCGCATGTAGCGACAGGCCGCCTCCACATTGCCCTCCAGACTGGTGAGTCTGGCACCGCGGATCCCCACCTCCTTGCCGGTGCTCGGCAGCAATTGCATGATGCCGACGGCCCCCCGGTGAGAGCCGACATTGGGATTGAGCCCCGACTCCTTGTAAGCCAGCGCGGCCAGCATCAGCCAGTCCAGCTGATACTTGTCCGCCTGGGCCTCCAGTACCTTGCGAATGGTCGACAGTCGCCCCAGCGGGTCCGGCGCCAGTATGTTGCTCATGCGGTCGCTCTGCGCCAGCAGGCGGCGCAATGTCATGTCACTGTAGAGGGTCCGCTTGCTCGACTCCGAGATGTAGGCGTTCACCGCCTTGAGCAGCTCCGGGCTGTTGTTGCGCAGGGCCCAGGCGCTGCGCCCCTTGTCCCGCAGCGGTATCAGCCTGTGGGCCTTGAGACCGCCAATCATGTCGAGCCAGATCCGCCCCTTGAAGCTGTCGGTGACCGTCAGCGGAATGATCCCGGCTGACACCATCTCCAGCAGGTCCCCGTCCTGCAGGTATTCGGGAACCGTCTCGATGTAGACCGGGGGCAACCCCAGCTCCCGAAACAGCCAATTGAGCTGGTGCAGGCTCTCGAAATAACTGGAGCTGGCTCGCACCCAGATCCGCCGGCCGGACAGTTGGGTGATGCGATTGAAGGCAGGGAGATCCCGCTGGCTCACCACCCACTCCTCGATGGGGGCGATCAGCGGCTGGGAGAAGGTCACCTGCTCGCGCCGGGTGGGGGTGACCGTCAGGTTGGCGGCCACCAGATCCCCACGCCCCTCGGCCAGGTAGTCCAGCAGCTTGTCCTGGCGCACCGGGATATAAATGATCTTGAGCTTGAGCTTCTCCTTGGCCAGGTAGGTCTGGTTCAACCAGCGCTCGAATCCCTGAAGCTGATTGACCAGGATGCCGTACTGGGCTCCCTTGTCGAAAAAGAAAAACCCCCGCTCATAGACCACCAGGGCCCTGAGCTCTTTTTTTTGCAGGATGTGTTCGAGATCACCGGCCTGGGGCAGCAACTGCGGCTTGAGATCCGCCGCCAGCAGAGGGAGAGAGCAGAGAGCCAGCAGGGCCCAGATCCATCGCCGCATCATGATTTAACCACCTCGCTGTGGGCCGGTGCGCACCGTCGGGTCTGTCAGAGAAGGCGCCTGCGCCAAGTCATGGGGCGTCGCGGGATCTTCTGCCGATCGGCGCATGCCGGACGGAAAACGGATCGTCCGTGGGATAACTCACTATACAACGCAAAGGGAGGGAAAAAGCGAGGGGCAGAGCAAGACGGCAGGCAAGCCTGCCGTGTCATCACGATCTCAGAGGGAGCGGGCGCGCATCTCGAAGATCAGCTTCTCGGCGGTGCAGGTGAATTGCAGGCGGGCCTTCAGGATCACGCCATCCGGGCCCCGGCTCAGCTCGCTGCTGCTTTTGGCTTCGGCAGTGACCTGCTTGGCCAGCGCCTCGTAAGCTGCAAATTTCTCGCGGGCGTCGGCTTCTGCAGCGGCCTCGATCACCAGCTCCATGACGTCGTCACCTTCGCCGATGATGGTGCCAATTTCGGCGAAACAGCCGCAACTGTCACAGGTCTCGTTCAGTTCCACTTTCTCGTCTACAGACATACGTTTACTCCTACTTATTCCGGATATTGTCATCGTCGCGCAAGGCGTTGCGAAAATCCCTGATGGCAGTGCCCAGATCCTCACCGGCGCCAGCCAGGCGTTTGCTGCCAAACGCCACGACGACGACGACGAGCAGGATCAGCAGATGCCAGATATGAATGCCACCCAGTCCCATAGGGAGACTCCTGACTGTTAGATACCTGGAGGTTGTATCAAAAGAAAGCGTATCGATTGTTGGGCAAAATCAAGGCAGGTGCAAGTTGGCGAAAAAATCGCGCAAAAACGGCGACGAGGCGCAAGAAATACGGCGACCATGGGCCGCCGTATGAGTCGGTGCTACTTGTCCCCTCAACCGCTACATCCTGTACCAGCCGCCACCAGGGCGAGAGACCCGTCGAGCATAGGATCGCCAAGATATGAAAACAAATGGTATATATTCATCTAGGAATTGAAGAGGATTCATATCATGTTGCTGGAACAGCTTGCACGCATAGACCTTAATTTGTTGATAATCCTGCAAGTCTTGCTGGAAGAGCGCAACGGCAGCCGGGCTGCACGCCGCTTGCACCTGAGCCAGTCCGCCGTCAGCAAGGCCCTCGGACGGTTGCGGGAGACCTTTGACGATCCCCTGTTCGTGCGCTCGGCCTACGGGATGGATCCCACTCCGCGCGCCCTGGATCTCCAGCAACAGCTACAACCCATACTGCTCTCCCTGGACAACCTGATCCAGCCGCCGGATTTCGATCCCGCCAGCACGGAGCGGGAGTTCGTCATCGCCAGCATGGACAGCGCCTTCACCCTGTTTGCCCCCCTCTACCTGAGCGAACTGAAGCGTCAGGCTCCTGGCATCCGCCTGCGCTACGAGGAGTGGACCGAGCACAGCCTGACCGAGATGAGCCAGGGCCAGGTGGATATCGCCTTCACGGTGCGGGAGAACTGCATCAATTCGGATTTTCGCCTCGACACCCTGCCCAACGCCATCTGCCAGCGGTTGCTCACCATCGACGATCTCACCTGCCTGGTGCAGCGGGATCACCCTGCCTTGCAGGAGCCCGAGTGGGATCTCGCCCGTTACCTCGCCTACCCCCATGTGCAGACCTACTGCGAAGGGCGGGATCGCTGGATGCTGGATCACAAGCTGGCGGAGCAGGATCTCTATCGCCGGATCGAGGCGACCGTCCCCTCCTTCGAGGCGGCCCTGCGCATGGGCATGCACTCGGACATGATAGTGACCCTCTCCCGCCTCTACGCCCGCCACGCGACCCAGGTCTATCCCCTGGTGCCGCTGCCGCTGCCCATCGCCCTAGACAGCATCTCCCACCTGCTCATCTGGCATCAGCGCCACGAGGAGGATCCGGGCCATCGCTGGCTGCGGGAGACCCTGCTCGCCCTCATCATGGGCAAGCTGGAAACCTCGGTGGACGACCCGGCCGCTGCCGCCTGACGCGCAAAAAAACGGGGCTCAAGAAGCCCCGTTTCACGTTGACATCAGCATTCGCCCCGTCAGTTCTGACCCGTCACCGCCAGATAGTGGTGTACCCCGTCCAGCAGCATCTGCACCGAGATCATCACCAGCAGCATGCCCATCAGCCGCTCCACCGCGGTGAGTCCTCGCTCACCCAGCAGCTTGTTGAACAGCTCGTAGAACATCAGGATCACGGCGCTGGCCCCCCAGGCCATCAGCAGGGCCAATGACCAGTCCACCATCCGGGTCGGCTCCTGGTTCGCCAGAAGCAGCAGGGAAGCCAGGATGGAGGGGCCTGCAATCATGGGGATGGCCATGGGCACCAGGAAGGGCTCCTCCCCCGCCGCCAGCCCGGTCACGCCACCGGGGCTCGGGAAGATCATCTTGATGGCGATGAGGAAGAGGATGATGCCCCCCGCGATGCTGACCGCCTCCTGACGCAGGTTGAGGAAGCTCAGGATCTGCTGACCGGCGAACAGGAAGCCCATCATGATCACCAGTGAAAACAACAGCTCCCGCAGCATTACCTTGCGTCGACGCTTGGGGTCGACATGGCGCAGGATGGAGAGGAAGACCGGCAGGTTGCCCAGCGGATCCATGATCAGAAACAGCATGACGGCAGCGGAGAATGTGTCCATAGAGCGCCCGGGCAGAACCTTTCAACAAGAGGGGAAGGAGGGCGAAATATAACAAAGGTGGCGGGATTCGGCGAGCGCCCCACCGCGCTCGCCGCTGGCGATCATCCGTGGTTGCAGATCTTGTCGGCGCGGGTCTGGAACCCTGACTCCGAGTCGATGAACTTGCCGCGCCTGGCCAGGAAGTCGATCAGGGCGTCAGCGTCCATCTCGCTGGCGCTGCAGGTGTGGAACCGGGCCTCGGCACCGAAGCGCGAGGCGATCGCCGCCCTGAGGCTGGCCCGGGTAAACGGACTCTCCTGCTCCAGCATCATCTCCATCACTTCGTGACCGTGTATCGATTGGGACATCTCGAACCTCTTTAATCATCATGTCAGATGACAATTAAAGCCCGAAGCCCGGAGAGGGTTCTTGATATAGGCCAACAAAACGCCTTTTTTAACGCCAGCGGGCTGGTCGTGAGCGCCGCTTTGTCGATAATGTGGCAACCTGACGGGGGGATGGCTACACTGTCGCCCCTTTTTGCCACCGCAGACAGAAAATAAGGACATTGGCGTCATGCTGTTCCATGGATTGGTCTTCAAACCCTGGCGGATCTGGACCCGTCGCCCGCTCTGGTTGAAGACCCTGCTCGGCATGCTGACCGGGATAGGTCTGGGGCTCTGCTTCAGCGAGCAGGCCCTGCTGCTCAAGCCCATCGGCGTCCTGTTCGTCAACACCATCCAGATGCTGATGGTGCCCCTCATCTTCTGTTCCGTCCTGGCAGGCCTCACCGCCCTGCTCAAGGGCAAGCGGCTCGACCGCATCGCCGGCAAGGCCATCGGCTTCTATCTCTGCTCCACCGCCGTCGCCATCTGTATCGGCCTGATGATGGGCTGGCTGCTGGAACCGGGCATGGGCGCCAACATGGGTCCTTATGAACGGGGCGCCATGGCGCAGCAACCTACCCTGGCCAGCGTGCTGAGCCACCTGGTGCCGCGCAACCCGGTGCAGGCCATGGGCGATGGCAAGATATTGCAGGTGATCGTGTTCGCCGTGGCCCTCGCTCTCGCCCTCAACGCCACCGGGCGACGCGGCCGCCCCGCCATCCTGTTCTTTACCTCATTGGCGGAGGGAATGTTCAAGCTGACCCAGATGGTGATGGCCCTGGCCCCCTATGGCGTCTGCGCCCTGATGGCCTGGATGACCGGCAAGTACGGCGTCAGCCTGCTGTTGCCGCTGCTCAAGGTGATCGGCGCCGTCTACCTCGGCTGCCTGCTCCACGTGCTTGGCGTCTACAGCAGCCTGCTGCTCCTGATGGCGCGCCTCAACCCGTTGCACTACTTCAAGAGCATCGTCGATGCCCAGGCGGTGGCCTTCACCAGCAGTTCAAGCAGCAGTACCCTGCCCATCAGCCTGGCCTGCGCCGAACGCAGGCTCGGGGTCTCCCCCGCCATCACCGCCAAGGTGCTGCCCATCGGCGCCACCATCAACATGGATGGCACCGCCCTCTATCAGGGGGTCACCGCCCTGTTCGTGGCCCAGGCCTTCGGGGTGGATCTGCATCTGGTGGACTACCTGACCATCATCAGCATCGTCACGCTGGCCAGCATCGGCACGGCGGGCACACCCGGTACCGGGCTGATGTTGCTGACCCTGACCCTCACTGCCGTGGGACTGCCTCTGGAAGGGGTGGCGCTCATCGCCGGCATAGACCGGATCCTCGACATGGCGCGCACCACGGTCAACGTCTCCGGCGACATCCTGGTCTCCGTGCTCATCGCCCGCAGCGAGAAGGAGCTGGATCTCGCCACCTACCACGATGCCCATGCGGGGGATGACATCGACTTCACCCTGCGCTGAGGGCGCGAGGGGCGTTCAATGATCCTGGGGATCGTGATGGCAGCGCCAGCAGATATCGAAGTTGGCGCCGTTCTCCTCCCCGCACTGGCCGCACAGCCAGCCGTTGCCCTGGCGCTGCTGGTAGCGCTCGATGATCCGGCCCGCCCGCTGACGATCCCGCTCGTTCACCATCAGGGTCACTTGCAGCAGATCCACCGGCAGCTCCCCGAGCGCGCCGGAGAGCCCTTCGCCGCTGAGGCGCACCCTGACTCCCTCTACCTCCAAGGCCCCTTTCAGGGCATGCGCCTCCAGGGAGTGAGAGGCGCGATACAAGTTAATCCACTGATCCATACGTTGTCCTCGAAACCCTTGCCAGTGCCGTCATCACCAGCACTACCATCATTCCAGGGCGAGCATCTTCCGGGAGCGAGATGCCCGATACAGATTCATCCACTGATCCATACGTTGTCCTCGAAACCCTTGCCAGTGCCGCCATCACCAGCACTACCATCATTCCAAGGCGAGCATCTTCCGGGAGTGAGATGCCCGATACAGATTCATCCACCGCTCCATACGTTGTCCTCGAAACCCTTGCCAGTGCCGTCATCACCAGCACTACCATCATTCCAGGGCGAGCATCTTCCGGGAGCGAGATGCCCGATACAGATTCATCCACCGCTCCATACGTTGTCCTCGAAGCCCTTGCCAGTGCCGTCATCACCAGCACTACCATCATTATTCCAGGGCGAGCATCTTCCGGGAGCGAGATGCCCGATACAGATTCATCCACCGCTCCATACGTTGTCCTCGAAACCCTTACAGCAGCTTGTCGATACCGTAAGCCGGGCCGTTGGCCACCAGAAAATCGATGAATGCCCTCAGCTTGCGCGGCATCAGGCGCCGCTCAGGAAACAGCAGGTAGATGGGTACCCTGGGTTGCTGCCACTCCGGCAGCAAGGAGACCAGCGTCCCGTTCGCCAGCTCATCATGGCACAGCATGGCAGGCAGGGAAGCCAGCCCCAGCCCCGCCTTCGCCGCCTCCCTGGCACAGGTGATGTTGTTGACCTGGAAGCGGGACGGGGGATCCACCAGCACTTCGCGATCATCCAGCTCGAAACACCAGTGCGAGGCGAGGAACCCCGTGCTGACCGCGATCCGCTCGTGATGCACCAGATCGGCGGGCCTCTGGATCACCGGGTGGCGCGCCAGATAGTCCGGGCTGGCGCACAGCAGCCGCTCGGTGCTCCAGAGACGCCGCGCCGCCAGGTTGGAGTCGCTCATGTCGCCGACCCGCACGATGGCATCCAGCCCCTCGCTGATGGGATCCACGATGCGGTTGGTCAGCTCCAGCTCCACCTTCATGCCCGGATAGGCTTGCAGGAAGTTCGCCACCAGCCTGCCCACCACCAGCTGTCCCGTCTCGATGGGCACCGCCAGCTTGAGGGTCCCCGTCACCTCCTGCTGGCTGGCACTGAGCATCAGCTCGGCCTGGGCCAGCTCCTCCACCGCCTTGCTGCAGCGTAGATAATATTGTTCACCGGCTTCCGTCAGGGTGAGCTGCCGGGTGGAGCGATAGAGCAGCCGTGCGCCGAGACGCTGCTCCAGCTCGGCGATGCGGCGGCTCACCGTCGCCTTGGTCATGCCCAGCTCCTGGGCAGCGGCGGTAAAGGAGCCCTTGTCGACGATACGAACGAGGATTAAGGCAGCATTCAGGTCCATTGTTTCACCAGTGAAACTGTATATCTCATGAATGGATACTAATCGAAACAGTTGCACGATGTTAGCCTGCCCGCCACAGTTCAGGAAAACCAATATCATGAGTCAACACAAGAAGATCCCCCTGCTGGCCGCCCTGGTGCTGGCCCTGCTCGGCCTGCTGTTTGCCGGTTACTGGTATCTGCATGGCCGCTACTTCGAGAGCACCGACAACGCCTACCTGCAAAGCGAGGTGACCGGCATCGGTTCCAAGCTCTCCGGCTACATCAGCGAAGTACTGGTGACCGACAACCAGGCGGTGAAGGCCGGCCAGCTCATCGCCCGGCTCGACGACCGCGAATACAGGACCAAGGTGGCGGAGGCCGAGGCCGATCTGCACCTCAACCAGGCGACGGCGGATAACCTCGCCGCCACCCGTATCCAGCAGTTGAGCCTCATCCGCCAGGCCGAGGCAAAAGTCAGCTCGGCCAATGCCGAACAGGTCCGGGCCCAGCAGCAGGTGCGCCGGGTCAGCCAGCTCAATGAGCGTCACTACAGCTCCCAGGACAGCCTGGACGAGGTGCGCGCCGGCTTGCAGGTCAACCAGGCCCAGGCACTGGAGGCCAAAGCCGCCCTGCAGGCCGCCCGCGAGCGGCTGCTGGTGCTGGATGCCGAAGCCAAGCAGAACCAGGCCAGGCTGGCATTGAGCGAAGCCCAGCTTGAACAAGCCAGGCTGGAACTCGGCTACACCGAGCTGCGAGCCCCCGCTGATGGCATCATCGGCAAACGCAGCCTCCGGGAAGGGCTCTACGTCCAGTCCGGTATGCAGGTGGCCAGCCTGGTGCCCCTGAGCCAGGTGTGGGTCGAGGCCAACTTCAAGGAGACCCAGTTGCAGCACATGCAGCCGGGCCAGAAGGTGGAGGTGATCCTGGATACCTATCCGGATCAACCGGTCGAGGGGATCATCGACAGCCTCTCTCCGGCCACCGGCGCCAAGTTCGCCCTGCTGCCGCCGGAAAACGCCACCGGCAACTTCACCAAAATCGTGCAGCGGGTACCGGTCAAGATCCGCATCCCGGATCCGGGCGCCCTGGCGGGCAAGCTGCTGCCCGGCCTCTCCACCGAGGTGATCGTCGACACCCGCACCCCTGATCCCGTGGTGGCCGCCCACTGATGGACGCCATACCACGCCGCAACTGGATCGCGGTCATGGGGGGCCTCATCGGCGCCTTCATGGCCATCCTCGACATCCAGATCACCAACGCCTCCCTGAAAGACATTCAGGGGACACTCTCGGCCACCCTGAGCGAGAGCTCCTGGATCTCCACCTCCTATCTGGTGGCGGAGATGATCGCCATACCGCTGAGCGGCTGGCTGAGCCGGGGACTGAGCGTGCGGCGCTACCTGCTGTGGACCACGGGCGCCTTCATCGTCGCCTCCGTGCTCTGCTCGTTCAGCTGGAACCTCACCAGCATGATCGTCTTTCGGGCGCTGCAGGGCTTTACCGGCGGGGCCCTGATCCCCATGGCCTTCTCCCTCATCGTCAGCCTGCTGCCGCTGCACAAGCGAGCCACCGGCATGGCGCTGTTCGGCCTTTGCGCCACCTTCGCCCCCGCCATCGGCCCGACCCTGGGGGGCTGGCTGACGGAGCAGATGTCCTGGCACTACATCTTCTATCTGAACGTGCCGCCCGGCCTGCTGGTGATGGCCATGCTGGCCCACGGGCTGGACAGGAAGCCGGTGGACTGGGAGGTGATCAAGCGGGTGGATCTCATCGGTATCCTCACCATGGCGGTGGGTCTCGGCCTTCTGGAGGTGGTGCTGGAAGAGGGCAACCGGGAGGACTGGTTCGGCTCGAGCTTCATCGTGCGGCTCACCGTCATCTCGGTGGTGGCCCTGGTGTTCTTCGTCATCAGCCAGTTGCTGCGCCGCCACCCCCTGGTCAACCTGCGGCTGCTGCACAACCCGCGCTTCGCCCTGGCCTGCTTCGCCTACCTGGTGCTCGGCATGGGGTTGATGGGCTCCATCTATGTGCTGCCCCTCTACATGACCCAGATCCACAATTACAACGCCCTGGAAATCGGTGAGGTGCTGATGTGGATGGGGTTACCCCAGTTGCTGGTGCTCC
The DNA here is from genome assembly GCF_048276795.1 of Aeromonas sp. PS2Canimalfood6. Classification (NCBI taxonomy): domain Bacteria; kingdom Pseudomonadati; phylum Pseudomonadota; class Gammaproteobacteria; order Aeromonadales; family Aeromonadaceae; genus Aeromonas; species Aeromonas sp. PS2Canimalfood6. The sequence goes on along the minus strand of NZ_JBLUXC010000035.1, from coordinate 16,562 downwards.
CCCTGGTGCCCAAGCTGACCCACAAGATAGATCCGCGCTATCTGGTGAGCTTCGGCTTTCTGGTCTTCGCCATCAGCTGCTTTATGAACGTGAACATGAACGCCGACTACGCCGGGCCCCAGCTGATCCAGTCCCTCATCGTGCGGGCCCTGGGGCAGCCCTTCATCATGGTGCCCCTCTCCCTGGTCGCGACCGCCAGCCTGACGCCGGACGAGATCCCCTCTTCCTCGACCCTGCTCAACGTGCTGCGCAACCTGGGGGGCGCTTTCGGCATCGCCATCATCGCCACCCTGATCGACAACGACACCCGAACTCATGTCAGCCAGATCGGCAGCACCCTGGCCGCCACCAGCATCGAGGGGCAGGCCTATCTGATGCAGTTGGCCCAGACCATGATGGCCCAGGGAGCCGGGCCGGAGCAGGCCCAGTTGCAGGCCCGGGCCATGCTGTCGAACACCATCAGCCGCGAGGCGGCCATCATGGCCTACAACCAGGTGTTCTACGTGATGGGTATCTTCCTGCTGATCGCCAGCGCCCTGATGCTGCTGCTCAAGCAGCCTGCCCCGAGGGCCCCTGACGCAGAACCGGTCGAGGCGTGAAAGGTGGGGCTCACATAGCAAAACGGGCCAGAAGGCCCGTTTTTCATGGCTGCCCGCCGGTCAGCCCGCCAGGGAGGCGGCGATCAGGAACTGTGCCGCGAAGTAGCTGCTCATGATCCAGGCCGTGGCATGGGGGAAGGGGCGGCGGAATCTGTCCAGCGCCAGCATGCTGTCGGAGAAGAGGAACATCAGCGCCCCCACCAGGGCGGCGGCGCTGCCGGCAGTGAGAGAGGCATGCCAGGCACCGGCGGCCACCCAGGCCATGGCGATGATCACCAGCATGTAGCAGAAGACGGGGATCCTCATCTCGCCGAGCTGGCCCCACAGGAGCCCGAACACCATACCGGCCACCAGCAACAGCAGCAGGCCGTCCACCAGCTTGAGCACCAGGGGCCCCTGGGCGAAACCGACGATGTAGCAGAGGTGAGCGACAAAAAATGCCGCCAGCCCCTGGATGAAGCGATCCCGTGGCAGCATCAGCAGCACGTCCCCCGCCAGCGACAGGCAGAGACCGAGCAGGATCCAGGCGTGGGAGCCGTTGTGATCGTCGCTCTGGTAGCCAAACGCCAGGGCGATGATGAACAGCATGGTCAGGGGCTTGCTGATGTAGAACTGACGGGAGTCTGAGCCGTAAGCCGCGCGGATGTGCCACCAGCCCGATGCGATGATCAAGAAACTCAATAACATGCCCTGCTCCTCACCGGCTGCTCACCCTGGGGCGGCAACCTCTTTAGTGCCCGCAAGAGTAGCAAATTCCCCCGGCCAGTGGCAGAGGCTGAAGCAGATGGCACCCTACACCTAAAGTCTAATTGCCCCCATCCCCGCCCTCGGGCATAAGAGACAGTTCTGGAGGATCACCATGGAAGACGCTATGACCAACTACCTGCCCGCTATCGATATCATGATGTGCCATCTTGGCATTAGCTTTGAACAGGCCTGCGAGCAGCTTGGCCTCAGCCCGCAGGAGCAGCAGACCCTCGACCAACTGCAAAAACAGAAGCAGACCCAGTCCAACTGATGCCCCGGACTGATGGCCCGAAGTGGCCGGCATCACAGCCCAGCATAAAAAACGGCGCCCGAAGGCGCCGTTTTTTATTGGGTGATGATCAGGGTCGAGCGACCCGGCGGCGTTGCAGCCAGACCACGGCTCCGAACAGCAGGAAGCCCGGCAGCCACATCAGCTCCTTGGGCCAGCGCTCGGTGGGCGCCTTGACGCTCAGGATCTGCTGATCCATCTCCAGCCCCAGATCGGCGGCCTGGCTGCCGAAGGTGACGGTGTCGATCAGGATCTTGCCGTCCTGCTCATAGGTCTGGATCCCCAGCTTGGCCAGACGATCCTCACCACTGACGCCCGAAGGCACCGGCAGCAGCACGGTGAAGCGGCGCAACTTGCCCACCGCATCTTCCCCTTCCATCCGCAGGCGCAGGGTGCTTTCGGCCTCCACCTGCCCCATGGTCTGGACCAGCTCGGCCGGGGCGGTGTCGCGATACGGGTCGTGCAGCAGATCCATCCAGAAGCCAGGACGGAACAGGGTGAAAGCCACCAGCAGCAGCAGCACGCTCTCGTACCAGCGGCTCTTCACCAGGAAGAAGCCCTGGGTGGCGGCAGCGAAGATCAGCATGGCGATGGTGGCCACGATGAAGATCAGTACGCCGTGGGCGAAGTCCACGTTGATGAGCAGCAGATCGGTGTTGAAGATGAACAGGAACGGCAGCGCCGCGGTACGCAGGCTGTAGTAGAACGCCGTGATCCCGGTCTTGATGGGGTCGCCCTTGGAGACGGCGGCCGCGGCGAACGAGGCCAGCCCCACCGGCGGGGTCACGTCCGCCATGATGCCGAAGTAGAAGACGAACAGGTGCACCGCGATGAGCGGCACGATGAGGCCGTTCTGCTGCCCCAGGGTGACGATCACCGGCGCCAGCAGGCTCGATACCACTATGTAGTTGGCGGTGGTCGGCAACCCCATGCCGAGGATCAGGCTCAGCAGGGCGGTGAGGAGCAGCATCAGCAGCAGGTTACCCATGGAGAGGAACTCCACCAGATCCGCCAGTACCAAGCCGACGCCGGTCTGGGAGACGGCCCCGACGATGATACCGGCCGTGGCGGTGGCAATGCCGATGCCGATCATGTTGCGGGCACCGGCAATCAGCCCCTCGCGCAGGTCCACCACGCCATCGGTGAAGGAGCCGTAGTCATGCTTGCCGTCGGTGCGCAGCCAGTTCAGCAGCGGTCGCTGGGTCAGCAGGATGATGATGAGCATCACCGAACCCCAGAAGGCCGACAGGCCGGGGGAGAGGCGCTCCACCATCAGACACCACACCAGCACCACCACGGGCAGCAGGAAGTGCAGGCCGGAGAGCAGCACGGCGCGGGTTTCCGGCAGCTCGTCCAGCGGCTTGTCCGGATCTTCCGATGGCAACGGCTCGTTGCTGGCGGCGATCTTCAGCAGTCCCAGATAGGCGGCGGCCAGCAGCACGCTGATCCCCGGCAGGGCGTAGTCGCCCAGTGCCGGTTTGAGCCAGCCCAGGCCGTAGTAGACCGCCATGGAGAGGCCGCTGATGAGAGCGGCACCGAAGGCGAAGCCGGTCAGGCGGCGCAGCCAGGGGCGCGGCTGACGGTTGCCGATGGGCTGCATGCCGAGCTTGAGCGCCTCGAGGTGCACTATGTAGAGCAGGGCGATGTAGGAGATGGCCGCCGGCAGGAAGGCGTGCTTGATAATGTCGACGTAGGGAATGCCGACGTACTCCACCATCAGGAAGGCGGCGGCGCCCATGACCGGGGGCATGATCTGGCCGTTGACCGAGGAGGCCACTTCCACTGCGCCTGCCTTCTCCTTGGAGAAGCCGACCCGTTTCATCATGGGAATGGTGAAGGTGCCCGTGGTCACCACGTTGGCGATGGAGGAGCCGGAAATGACGCCGGTCAGGGCCGAGGCCACCACGGCCGCCTTGGCAGGGCCGCCGCGCAGGTGGCCGAGCAGGCTGAAGGCGAGCTGGATGAAGTAGTGGCCCGCACCGGCGCGCTCGAGCAGGGCGCCAAACAGCACGAACAGGAAGACGAAGCTGGTGGAGACCCCGAGGGCGATGCCGAACACCCCTTCGGTGGTGATCCACTGGTGGTTGGCCAGCGCGTGCAGGCTCACCCCGCGGTGCGCCAGCAGGGAGGGCATCCAGGGACCGGCCAGGCTGTAGGCCAGGAAGACGATGGCGATCACCGCCAGGGCCGGGCCGAGGGCACGGCGGGCGGCTTCCAGCAGCAGCGGAATGCCGATACAGGCGACCACGAAGTCCATGGTGGTCAGGTTGCCGGGGCGCTGGGCCAGCTGCTCATACATGATGAACAGGTAGCTGGCGACGGCGGCGCCGATGAGGCCGAGGGCGATGTCACCGAGCGGCACGCGGTCGCGCGGCGAGCTGCGCATGGCCGGGAACACCAGATAGGCGAGCAGGATGGCGAAAGCCAGGTGAATCGAGCGTGTTTCAGTGTCGTTGAGAACACCGATGCCGAGAGAGAACGGCAGCGGCGAAGCGATCCAGAGCTGGAACAGGGACCAGATCAGCGCAAGACCCGCGATGATCCAGCTCATGGTGCCCACCGGCAGGCGGGCTCCCACATCCTGGGCGATCAGCTCCTCGGCCGAGAGCGCCTCTTGTTGTTGTGTTTGCTGCATAGTGTGACTCTGTAGGTACTGCAATAAATGAGACTCGCTCCCCCGAAGGAGGAGCGAGTCCGGGGCACATCCGAAGACGCAGCCGGATTACATCCAGCCACGTTCCTTGTAGTAACGCACAGCGCCTTCATGCAGCGGAGCGGAGAGACCCACCTTGATCATGTCGGCTTCCTTCAGATCCGCGAAGGCCGGGTGCAGGCGCTTGAAACGATCCAGGTTGTCGAACACGGACTTGACCAGCTGGTAGACCACTTCCGGGTCAGCCTTGGCGCTGGTGGAGAGCACCGCCTTGCCACCGATGGACGGGGTCGGGTTCGGGCTGCCCTTGTAGAGACCACCCGGGATCTCGGCCTTGCTGTAGTAGCTCTTCTCGGCCAGCAGCTTGTCGATCTCGGGGCCGGTGACCGGCACCAGCACGGTGTCCGTGGTGGTGGAGGCTTCCTGGATGGCGCCGTTCGGGTGGCCGACGAAGTAGCTCATGGCGTCGATGTTGTTGTCACCCAGGGCAGAGGCCTGCTCGGCGGGTTTCAGTTCGGAGACCAGGCTGAAGGCGGATTTGTCCCAGCCCTTCACGGTCATGATCTCTTCAAAGGTGTCACGCTGACCGGAACCCGGGTTGCCGATGTTGACGCGCTTGCCCTTCAGGTCGTCGAAGCTGGCTACCTTGGCGTCCTTGCGGGCCAGGATGGTGAACACTTCGCTCTGCAGGGAGAAGACGGCGCGGATGTCATCCATCGGACCTTCGGCCTTGAACGGCTCGACGCCCTTCATCGCCTTGTACTGGTGGTCGGACTGCATGATGCCGAAGTTGAATTCGCCGGAGCGGATGCCGTTGACGTTGGCAACACCACCGCCACTGGCCGGGGCGTTGCACTTGATCTGGTGATCGGCGGCGCCGCGGTTGAGGAAGCGGCAGATGGACTGGCCCGCCACGTAGTAGACGCCGGTCTGACCGCCGGTGCCTATGGTCACGAAGCGCTCCTGCGCTTGCACCGGACCACCAAACGACACACCGACCAGAGCCGCCGACAAGGCGCACGCCAAGGATAATCCTTTCATGTTCTTCATCCTTTTCATTGATTTATTTCACCCGTTTCCCGGGAGAATATGAGACGGACCCGCATCAAGACTGGGTTCGCCTATACGACCTCGTACGAGGAAATGGTCGAGCGGCACGCGCCCTTCCAAAAGCCACCATCATCCTGCGGTGAGATAATCAGCGTCATGCCGATCGGAGGTGATCTGACCAGAAACGGGTCAGTTCAAAAGCATTAACGCTCCGATTAAGCACATAACACCAACATAAATCAAACAAAACAGCAAAATGGCGGATTTAAATAGCGAGAAGTTTGAAGCGGATCATTCATTTCTCAAGGGCAGATTAATTACATGAACTATCAAAGGGAAGCAATAAAAAGCACGCCCAGATTCTTTCGCAACCCTTGACTGGCAAGGATTAGATACCTGGTCCGTTATATCGCGAAATGCATACTGAACAGCATAAACACGACGTTAATGACGCTTTTGTCGCCAAGATGCAAAAACCCCGATCCGGGGCTGCCGGAACGGGGTTTGGTAACAAGCTGATTTCATTTGGGCCCGGCCATCACGCCTTGCTGCCAGCCAGCTCCAGAATGAAGGCGAACTCCAGGGCGATGTCCTCATAGGCCTTGAAACGGCCCGACTTGCCGCCATGACCGGCCTCCATGTCGGTGCTGAGCAGCAACTGGTTGTCGTCCGTCTTCAGCTCACGCAGCTTGGCCACCCACTTGGCCGGCTCCCAGTACTGCACCTGGGAGTCGTGCAGCCCCGTGGTCACCAGCAGATTCGGGTAGGCCTGGGCCTTGACCTGATCGTAGGGGCTGTAGGCCTTCATGTAGTCGTAGTAGCGCTTCTTGTTCGGGTTGCCCCACTCGTCATACTCCCCTGTGGTGAGGGGAATGGACTCGTCCAGCATGGTGGTGACCACGTCGACGAAGGGCACCTGGGCCACCACGCCGCGATAGAGCTGGGGCGCCTGGTTGATGACGGCCCCCATCAGCAGGCCGCCGGCGCTGCCTCCCATGGCATAGACCTGATCCCTGGCACCGTAGCCTTGCGCCACCAGCGCCTCGGTCACGTCGATGAAGTCGTTGAAGGTGTTCTGCTTCTTGAGCAGCTTGCCCTCTTCATACCAGGTGCGGCCCAGCTCCTCGCCACCCCGGATATGGGCGATGGCGTAGACGAAGCCCCGGTCCAGCAGGCTCAGGCGTGAGCTGCTGAAGTCCGGGTCCATGCTGGCGCCGTAGGAGCCATAGCCGTAGACCAGCAGGGGATTGGTGCCTGCACCACCCCCTGCCTTCTTGAACTTGTCCTTGCGATAGACCAGCGACACCGGCACGGCTACGCCGTCACGGGCGGTGATCCAGAGCCGCTCGCTGGCATATTGCGCAGGCACGAAGCCCGCCACCGGCTGCTGCTTGAGCAGAGTCCGCTTGCCGCTGTCCATGTCGAGCTCATAGGTGGAGGACGGCGTGGTCATGGAGGAGTAGCCATAGCGCAGGGCGCTGGTGTCCGGCTCCGGGTTGTAGGCAAGCCAGGTGACATAGGCGGGATCGTCGAAGGCGATCTCCTTCTGTTCGCCGCTCTGCCAGTTGACCTGACGCAACCGGGTCAACCCCTGGCTGCGCTCCTCCAGCACCAGCCAGTCCCTGAACAGGGCATAGCTCTCCAGCAGCACGTCCGGATTGGGGGCGATCACCGCCTTCCAGCGATCCACCGGGCTCTCCTTGGTCTCATAGAGGCCGAAGTTCTTGCCGTCCTTGTTGGAGCGCACATAGAAGCGGCCGCGGTAGTGATCCAGGCTGTATTCGTGATCCACCTGACGGGGCAGGAACAGGCGTGGCGTCTGGCCCGGCACATTGGCATCAATGAGGCGCGCCTCGCTGGTGGTGGTGCTGGAGAGGGAGATGACGATGAAATCTTCCGAGGTGGTGGCGTAGAGGCTCACATAGAAGGAGTCGTCCTTCTCCTCGTAGACCAGGGTGTCCTTCGCAGGATCCGTGCCCAGCTCGTGGCGATAGACCTGGTAGGGCAGCAGGGTCTTGGGGTGCTTGCGCACGTAGAAGACCGTCTTGCTGTCGTTGGCCCACACCAGGTTGCCGGAGGTGTTCTCGAGGGTGTCGGCGGCCCAGGCGCCGCTCTCCAGATCGAGGAACTGGATCCTGTATTGACGGCGGGAGAGATAATCTTCCGCCACCGCCAGCCAGCGGTTGTTGCGGCTCACCTCGAGCGCCCCCAGGGCATAGAACTCGTGGCCTTCGGCGCGCTGGTTGCCATCCAGCAGCAGGCCGGGCGCCCCGTCCCCTTCCACCTTGCTGCGGGAGTAGATGGCGTACTCCTTGCCCGGCTCGTAACGGGTCTGATAGCGGTAGCCGTTCTTCACATAGGGGACAGACTCGTCCTGCTGGGGAATGCGGGCCACCATCTCCTTGTAGAGCTGCTCGCGCAGCGGCTTGATCGGTGCGAGCATGGCCTCGGTGTAGGCATTCTCGGCCTTGAGATAGTCCAGCACCTCGGGCTTCTGCCGCTCGTCGTCACGCAGCCAGTAGTAGTTGTCGACGCGTGTGTCCCCGTGTTTTTTCAGGGTATGGGGGTGCTTGGCAGCCACCGGGGGGACAATGACAGGCTGGGTGGAAGTATCGCTTGTAGGCATGGCGGACTCTTCGTTGGCATGGGAACAGGGCGCAGCAAGCAGGCAAGCCAGCAGCAACCCCCGGGAAAAGGTGAACATGTCGCATCCTTTGCGCTGTCACAGGGCCGCCCCTCCCGCTGGTGCTGCACGCATCCAGACGGCACACCGGCAGGCAGTGGGAAAAGCGTCCCTGAGAAAATAAAAATTGGCGATCAATCTGCCCCTTGTCGCCCGGGGTTGCAAGGGCTCCCCGGACATTCCCCCCCAAATCGACGAAAAAGGGCCGCCATCTCGCGATGGCGGCCCTCCTCCCTGACCGTGGGCGACACGGGTTCGCTCAGGTGTGCCTCACATGATGGAAGTGTGTCTGCTCACGGTCAGCATCCATCAGCCGGGGTAGCTCGACCAGACTTTGGTCGCGCCCTCGTCACTGATGCTCAGCACCTGATAGGGCTGACCCGGAATATCCATGCCCGGCGCACTCTGGGGCATCCCCGGAATGGTCAGACCGCGGATCGCCGGTTTTTCCTTGAGCAGCTTCTGCACGTCGGCAGCGGGCACATGCCCCTCCACCACATAGCCGTTCACCACCCCGGTGTGGCAGGAGGCCAGCTGCGGGGTGATGCCATGCTGCTGCTTGATCGGGTCAAGCTGCTCGGTTTCCACGACCTTGACCTCAAAGCCGTTCTCTTCCATGTGCTTGATCCAGGTCTTGCAGCAACCGCAATACTGGGACTTGTAGACGGTCATCTGCCCGGTTGCCAGAGCAGAAAAACTGACGGTACCGGCCAGCACGGCCAGTAAAAGGGACTTGTACATATCTCACCTCGGTTAAGAAGAAATGCCCGGAAAGGGAAACTCGACTCAGCCGTGGTGACGGGGCGGACGCTCGAGACGCTTCAGGGGCGCCTCCGGCATGAACAGAGAGGGAGAGAGGTATGTCGGCCTGTCGGGCTCAAGCCGGGCAACCGTCAGGCTGTCGCTGGTGAGCACCGTCATGGCGAGCGCCGAGGTGAAGCTGCCGCAGGGCATGGCTTTTTCCAGGGTACGCTCGCTCTGGCTGCAATGGGGCGTCAGGGTACAGAGATCGGTGGCCGCACGGCTGCCAAACGACATCAGCACCAGCACCAGACTCCACAGTGGGAGCCAGCGGCGGGCGCGAGCGAGTTGGCGACGGGTCAGGACCATGAGACGACTCAATGACGAAAGAGGGCCTATGGTAACCCTTGGCCCAGGGGGAGGGTCAACCCCTCCCCCGTCTGCATCAGGGTTGCTGGCGGGTGGCCGCCAGCACGATCTCCCGCACGCAGACGTTGGCCGGCTGGTGCCAGGCGTAGAGCACGGCGTCGGCGATCACCTCGGGTGCAATGACGCCTCCCATCCGATCCTTCCAGTCGTGATAGCCCGCCTTGATGCTCTCGTCCGTGGTGTGGCTGAGCAGCTCGGTCTCCACCGCGCCCGGAGCGATGGTCACCATCCGCACGCCGACATCGGCCACCTCTTCCCGGATATTCTCGGTCAGGGCGTGAACGGCGAACTTGGTGGCGCAGTAAGCGGCATGGTTCGGGAAGGTCTTGCGACCGGCGATGGAGCTGATGTTGATGATGGTTCCGCTGCGGCGGGCCTTCATGCCGGCCAGTACCGCATGCACGCCATTCAGAACCCCCATCACGTTGATGTTGAGCATCTGCTGCCACTCGGCGGGATCCTGCACGTCGGCCTGTCCCAGCAGCATGACGCCGGCATTGTTGACCAGACATCCCACCGGGCCGAATTGCGCCTCCGCCTGCGCTACGGCGGCCTTCATGGCGGCGGTGTCGGTGACATCGACCCCGATGCAGAGGGTATCGGGCAGGTTCAGCGCCTGCATGGGCTCGACCCGGCGGGCCAGCAACAGCAGCGGATGGCCGGCGGCGGAGAAGGCGCGGGCAATGGCGGCACCGATCCCGGCGGACGCGCCGGTGATCACCACGAGGGACTTGGACATGGAGTTTTCCTTCTGATGCGTTGAAATGGGCGTCAAACAAGGGCTGGCCAGCACGGGACCCAGTCACTATAGTCGCTACATCCATCGGCGATAAATATAGTTTTCCGCTGGTTATCATCTGAATTAACTATGGTATCCCCATGCTGGACCTGAGATTGCTGCGCTTCTTCATCGCCATCTATGAAGAGAAGAACATCACGGCGGCGGCAGCCCGCTGCCACGTGAGCCAACCCTCCCTCTCCGCCGGCCTTCGCCAGCTCGAAGAGAGCCTGGGGGACAGCCTCTTCATCCGGGGCAAGAAGGGGGTGGAAGCGAAGGATCCGGCCCACTATCTCTATCCCCACGCCGTCAAGCTGGTGGAAGAGGCGCGTCGCCTGCCGACCCTGTTTCGCCAGAAGGCGACGCGTGCGAGACTCAACATGGCCATCATGCCCGACCTCAGCCGCCGTCGGCTGGCGGGATTGCTTCGGCGGGTGCAGGGGGTGCTGCCCGAGCTGGATCTCACCCTCTCCGATTACGGCACCCCGGCCGACTGCCGGCTGACCCTGGATGCCCTGCGCCGGGAGGACGAGATCTTCCTGCCGCTCTGGGAAGAGGAGTACGTGCTGTGCGTTCCCAGGGGACACCCTCTTGCGGGCAGGGCGCGTATCGAGCTGGCTGAGTTGCAACACCATGATTTCATTGAGTGTCCCCCCTGCGAAGCCCATCAGCAAACCATAGGCCTGCTGGCCTGTGACCGGCTCACCCTCAATCTGGTGGCCAAGGCCGAGAGCAAGGGGCTAGTGATGGCGCTGGTGCTGGCCGGAGTGGGCATCAGCTTCCTGCCCGACGGGCTGGTGGAGGACGAAGCGGGCCTGTGCACCCTGCCCGTGAGCGGCCCCCGGATGTTCCGCCGCATCGGCCTCTGCTACCCCGCCCACCAGACCCTGAATCCGGCGCTGCGCGCACTGATCCCGGAACTGGCGGGCCAGGGAGCTTCTTGATAACGTTTCAGCTCACAGTCTGTCGCATGTGCCGGCAGCAGACCCTCTTCAGGAATCCCATGAAACGCATTCTGGTCATCTTTTCACACCCGGCGCTGCAGAGTTCCCGGGCCAACAAACAACTGCTGCACGCCATCGAGGGGCTGGAGGGGATCACCCTGCACGATCTCTGCCAGCGCTATCCGGACATGTTCATCAACGTGAAACGGGAACAGGCCCTGCTGGCGGAGCACGACATCATCGTCTTCCAGCACCCCTTCTACTGGTACTCCTGCCCGGCCATCATGAAAGAGTGGATGGACCTGGTGCTGGAGTACGGCTATGCCTACGGCCCCGAGGCCCATGCCCTCAACGGCAAGCAGTGGCTCAGCGCCATCACCACGGGGGGCGGCCCCGAATCCTACTGCCGCGCCGGCTACAACCAGCGCCCGCTGCTCGACTTCCTGCTCCCCTTCCAGCAGACCGCACAGCTGTGCGGCATGCGCTGGCTGCCCCCTTTCGTGCTGCACTCCTTCCACAAACTCGAGGATCCCGAGGCGCTGCGCCGCTGCGGCCAGGACTATCGCCAACTGCTGTGCGCCCTGCGTGACGAACAGCTGACCCCGGCCCAGCTGGCCGAGAGCCCCTATCTGCGCGATCTGCTGGGGGTACTCCCATGACACACACTCGATCCGGGCGCAGGCCCGGCCAGCCCTCACCGGCATTCATCATGTTAAGGAGGAGCCGCTGATGGGACATGGATTGCTGTTTGACGCCCTGATCTACCTCTCGGCGGCGGTGATCGCCGTCCCGCTGGCCAAGCGGTGGGGGCTGGGCTCCGTCCTTGGCTACCTGCTGGCGGGGATCATCATAGGTCCCTTCCTGCTTGGTCTGGTGGGCGAGCAGAAAGACGTGATGCACTTCGCCGAGTTCGGGGTGGTGCTGATGCTGTTTCTGGTCGGTCTGGAGCTGCGCCCGGCCCTGTTGTGGCAACTGAAAGGGCCCATCCTCGGCACCGGTGGCCTGCAGGTGCTGCTCACCAGTGTCGCCCTGACCGGGGTGGGTTATCTTTTGGGTCTGCCCTGGCAGCAGGGGCTCGCCATCGGTCTCATTCTTGCGCTCTCCTCCACCGCCATCGTGCTGCAGAGCCTGCAGGAGCGCAAACTGATGCAGAGCGAGAGCGGCCGCTCCGCTTTCGCCGTGCTGCTGTTCCAGGACATCGCCGTCATCCCCATCCTGGCGATCCTGCCGCTGCTGGCCATCGCACCGGTCGCCAGCAGCGGCAGCTCAGAGCTGGCAGGCTGGCAGCACGGCCTGCTGGTGGTGGCCGCCATCGCCGGCATCGTGCTGGGTGGTCATTACCTGATGCGGCCGGTGTTTCGCGCCATCGCCCAGTCCCACATGCGGGAGATCTTCGTCGCTGCCGCCCTGCTGCTGGTGATCGCCATCGCCGTGCTGATGGAATCCGTCGGCCTCTCTCCCGCCCTCGGCTCCTTCCTCGCCGGCGTGGTGCTGGCGGACAGCGAATACCGCCACGAGCTGGAAGCAGACATAGAGCCGTTCAAGGGGCTGCTGCTCGGCCTCTTCTTCATGTCGGTGGGTGCCGGCATCGACTTCAGCCTCTTTGCCGCCCATCCCCTGTTGATCCCGGCACTGGTGATCGGTCTGATGGTGCTCAAGTGGCTGGTGCTGATGGGGCTCGGCTTTGTCATTCGCCTCTCCCCGAACCAGCGCTGGACCTTCGCCCTGGCCCTGGCCCAGGGCGGGGAGTTCGCCTTCGTGCTATTCTCGTTCGCCGCCCAGAACAAGGTACTGCCGGGCAGCACCATCTCACTGCTGACTCTGGTCGTCGCCCTCTCCATGGCGCTGACACCGCTGCTGCTTATCCTCAACGATCGGGTGATCCAGCCCTGGTTCGACTACCGCAACCAGAGCGACACCCCCGAACACGAACAGCCCGAGCTGGTGGAACACCCGGTCATCATCGCCGGCTTCGGTCGCTTCGGTCAGATCGTGGGGCGTCTGCTCCACGGCCATGGTATTGGCACCACCATCCTGGAGCAGGATGCCAGCCAGATAGAGATGCTGAGAAAGTACGGCTACCAGGTGTTTTATGGAGATGCCAGCCGACTCGACCTGCTGCACGCGGCCGGCGCCCACAAGGCCAAACTCCTGGTGCTCTCCCTCAATGACCCGGCCACCTCCCTCGAAGTGATCGAGATGGTGAAAAAGCACTTCCCGCACCTCAGAATACTGGCCCGTGCCCAGGACAGACCCCATGCCCACGAGATCCTGCGCCACGGGATAGACAGCGTGCACCGCGAAACCCTGGGGTCGGCCGTGGATCTTGGGGTAGAAGCACTCACCCTCTTGGGATTCAGGGCCAATCAGGCCTGGCGTGCGGGGCAGATGTTCAAGCAGTATGACAACCGGCTGCTGCGGGAACAGGTCAACTACCTGGACGACGAGCACACCTATATCAACAAGAGCCTGCAATACCGCGACATCCTCTCCGACCTGCTGCAAGACGATCAGGAAGGACAGGAGCGTACCCACGCCCATCAATGGAACAGCGGTCTGCCCGACAACAACAAGGAAGCAACATGATTGCCTATTACCCCATGCTCAAACACCTTCACATGACCCTGGCCCTGGTCAGCCTGCTGCTCTTCCTCTACCGCTGGAGCCTGGCGCTGGCGGGCAGCGGGCGGCTGCAACAGAAATGGTTGAAGGTGCTGCCCCACATCAACGACACCTTCCTGCTGCTGTTTGGCGTGCTGCTGGCGGTGACCCTGCAGATGAGCCCTGGCCAGCAGCCCTGGTTGATGGCCAAGCTGATTGCCCTGATGATCTACATCGGCCTGGGCGTCATGGCGCTCAAGCGCCCTGCCCGCGGTCAGAAGCTGGTGGCCGGAGTAGCCGCTCTCGCAGTATTCGGCTACATGGTGGGCGCAGCCATCACCAAATCAGCCTGGTCCTGGCTGGCATAACGACGTGTCGAGGTGGGGGCCCGTCCCCCACCTCCTTCCCACCTCCCCCTCCTTACTGCTTCCATTTCCTTCCTGTCACCCTGGTCGCGAGCATCCTCGCAAGGCTTGTTTTCAATAAAAAAAGGGCTCAAACAACCCCTTTTATCTGTTGTTTTGTTTTATTTATCAATGACTTGCTTCTTCATGTATGAAAATGGCGACAGTTGTCGCAGCAAAACTTGCGACATAGACTGTCGCAGGCCATGGCTAGGATACACTCAACGCTAAACCAGTGAAGGCATGCACCATGAGTAAGAAGCTGTTACGACAACTGACCTTGGCGCGTTGCATCCCGCACCGCCCTTACAAGCTGACCGCCAGCCAACTCCAGGTAAAACTGGAAGAGGAAGGCATTCACGTCAGTCTCCGTACCGTGCAACGGGACCTGGAAGAGATGTCCGGCATGGGACTGTTCGACCTCACCTCCGATGAGCGCAGCAAGCCTCATGGCTGGTGCTTCGAGCGCCATGGTCTCAATGACTTTGCCAACATCATGCCGCTCTCGCTGGCAGTGGCCCTGAAAACCTGGAGCGACCAGGCAAGCCAACTGTTGCCGGCAAGCGTGCTGACCGAATTGAACCCGCTGATCGACAAGGCTGGCCAGGTGATCCGCGACAGCCAGAGCGAACTGGCCGAGCGCTGGCTGGAGAGCGTGCACCAGTCACCTCGCCCCTTCGCTGGCAATCCGGAGATCCGCCGCAGCACTCTGATCCGCGACGCCCTCTGGCGTGGCCGCAAATTCAGCGCCGAGATCCAGCGTGTCATCAAGGAGCGTACTGTCTGGCTCTGCTATGACCGCATCAATCCCCTCGGCATCCTGAACCAGCCCGATGGCCCCATCCTGCTCTGTACCCTCTCCGAGCTGGATCCCAAGGTCTACGGCATTCCGTTCGATCACATCAAGAACGTGGAGTTGACCAACTTCAGCGCGACCCAGCCGAAGGACTTCAATATCCAGAAGCTAATCCGCGACCAGGGTTATCAGGACGTCAGCGGTCCGATCCGCTTCGTCGGGCGCATCGATGCCAACTGCCCGACCCTGATCGATGGACAAATCCCGGGACATAACCCGCGTATGACCCGTTACGACAAGCGCAGCGTGGTGGTGGAGACCGAAGTGCAAGATACGCCCGAGTTCCGCTCCTGGCTGAACAACATGAGCGGCAACCTGGAGGTACTTGCACCCGAATCACTGCGCAAGGCCTACCCGACTCCTGGGACAAGGGTCAGCTAAAGAAACCAGCAGACAATACAAAGCCGAGATTTATCTCGGCTTTTGTCTACTTTTAAAGCATAAGTATTCAATTAATTTTGAACTCTTACACCCCTGATTGAAGCGGCTGCACCATCGTTTTCCTACCGATTTCTGCTTGTAAGAGATCTGCCATTCCCCCTGTAAGACCCCTCAGTGTTGAACCGTACGTGAAGCCATCCCGCACTGGGTATGCTTTCCATGGAAACTATCTAAGTAACTGATAAACGTAGATAATATTCCACACAAGCCCATTTCTGCACCGGATGTCACGGAATCCAAGCCGAATGCACACCTTGTTCGAGCCCGTAATTGCCTTAGTATGGGTCTCACAAGGACGAGCTGATTCGGCAGGATGCAGAAACAGCGCATAAACAAGGAATAGCCTGCAGGATGTGGGCAAGGAACACCTCGGGATGGGGTTGATAGCCAGGATGGTTATCACAAGGATCGACAGGACAACCGCAGGATGCGGTAGTTGGATACCTCAGGATGAGGTTGAGTGGCACGGATTGTCGCTCATCAAGGATGAAAGGACACCGCAAGACGCGGTCAGGAACAGCTTCAAGATGAAGCGTGATAGCCAGGATGGTTATCAGTCAGGATGACGCAGGAACACCACGGGATGTGGTAATGGACACCTCCAGGAAGGAGAGGGTGAAGCAATCAGGACAGATTGCCAGGCTAGGAAGGCCACAGGACACCCCAACGGATTGGGAAGGGGAATTTCCAAAGGAAAGGATAGCGTCAAGGATTGCAGGGAGCATGGCAGTTCAGGGAATGGACGAAATGACTTGAGGGGACAGCATCTGCTGTCCCCTTTTCTTTTGTGCACCCCATGCCCGCGACACAACAGAAAATGGAATCAGCCTGAGCGATCCTGCCTACATCACGCCATCTGCATCACTGATAACCTGTTTGTATACCCACCAGAGGCAGCCACAGTAGCGCTCCTTGCCTTTCCTCCGCCCTCCCTCATCTATACTCAGCGATATCCACTAGGCCCTCAGAGCGCAGCAGATCAGCCGCGGCCAACCAGCCAGAGTGCTCCTGGCGACTGATTCCAGGTAACAATGGCCACTGGCTTCTGCTCCGCCAGGCAGATTGTTGAGTCATCCCTGAACTGTCTATATGTGTGACCACGAATGAAGCGTGGATGCCATTCGGCGGAGATGGTCGTGTAGGGAGGTGAGGATAACCCGGCCAAGCCACCTGGCACTGAGGATGAGGGGTTGGGTAAATGTCAGAAAGCAAAAAGGCCTTCCCGTCAGGGAAGGCCTTTCAATTTAGTGGCGGAGCGGACGGGACTCGAACCCGCGACCCCCGGCGTGACAGGCCGGTATTCTAACCGACTGAACTACCGCTCCGCATTCGGTTAGCTTTCGCTAA